>DATIWA010000178.1:0-13402 GCA_035465515.1 Candidatus Limnocylindrales bacterium
TTCAGACTGGAATGTACCCTGGCGATGCCTGCTCGGCAGCATCACCTGCCGCTGGCTCCGCGACTCTGGATGCGCGGAGCAGCGTGCTGAGCAGGCGGAAACTCCGCCTGCCCGGAAGACGTGAATTTATTTGAAGGACCCCACCGCTGCGGTTTCGTCATCTTTGATGTCGAATACGGTGTAGAGCTTGGTGATCTGGAGCAGATCGTGGACTTTCTTGGTCAGGTTGAGCAGCTTCAGTTCGCCGCCCTGGTTGCGGACGGAAGTGAAGGCGCTTACCAGTTCGCCGATCCCTGAGCTGTCAATGTAGGTTACATCGCCCAGGTTCAGCAGGATCTTCTTTTGTCCTTTGCCCAGCAGGTCGCGGATGGTGTCACGGAGAATCACGCTGCCCTCTCCCAGGGTGATGCGGCCACTCATGTCCACAACGGTGACGCCGTTGACCTGCCGACTGCTTGCCTTCATTGTCACTTTGTTTCCTCCTTGGCATTCGCCGCGTCGCGGCCTACATGCTTGATTAGTGTGATCTCGGTGCCCGGATGGGTGTTTCTGAACTGCACTTCATCCATAAATGCGCGGATGAGAAAAATTCCTCTTCCGGAACCCTTCATCAGGTTTTCCGGAGCCAGCGGGTCAGGAAGATGGCCGGGATCCAGCCCCTGCCCCTGGTCTGTTATTTTGATGATCAAAGTGTCGCTGGTTGTTTCGTACACAATGATTACTTGTTTCGCCGGGTCATAAGCGTTGCCGTGCAGCACCGCATTGACCGTGGCTTCCCTCACCGCCATGGCTATGTTCGACTGGTCGTCCTCATTGAAACCGGCCTGGGCTGCGGCTTCGGCCGCCATGCTCTCGGCGCGATTGACCGTGTCCAGAGTCGAAGACAGCGTGTAGGACACCCGTTTTGTCATGTGGCAATCCACAAATGTTAGTAAGGCGGCGCAAACTTACTGACGGCTGGGCGAAGCCGTAGTTTGCCTATGCGGAGAGGGAATTGTCAAACCCGAGTTCCGCCTTGGGGCGCTGTTCTCCCCGGCAATAGGCCTTTGCCCTCGATGAGATGCAGGCAGAATCAGTGCTGCGTAGGGGCGAATTGCAGGACCATGATCGTCTGATCGTCAAATTTCTGACCGCTTGCGCGGAAAGCCAGCAAATCCTCCAGGCAGTCGTTAATCATCTGGCGCGACCCGCGCTCAAAGCACCTCTGGAGCAGCGTGCCGAGCCGCTGCTGGCCGTATTCCGAGCCGTCCGGGCCCGCAGATTCGGTCACGCCGTCCGTGTACAGGACCAGGCTCTCACCGGGGGCCAGATCCAGGTGGGTGCTGGAGAACTGCTGGTCGCAGAACAGACCTACCGGGACAGTGGATGATTCAATGGCTTGAATGCCGTTTTGGCCGACATGCAGAGGCGCCAAATGGCCTCCGTTACAGAGCTCCACCGAACCGGCCTGACCGGCCCTTCCGCAGATCAGGGTGGCGTACTGGGTGGGCAGGGTGCTTTCACAGAATATCCGGTTGGCGCGCTCCACCAACTGGGACACGGGCAGCCCCGTGGGCACCAGCACGCGAAACATGGCGTGCAGATTGGCCATCAGCATGGAGGCAGCCACCCCCTTGCCGGAGACGTCGCCCAGCATGAAGTAGAGATCGTTGCCATGTTGCATCACGTCACAATAGTCGCCGCTGACCAGCCCGGCCGGCTCATAATGGTGGGAGATCTTCCAGCCGTTGGAAGATATGTCCGCCTGGGGCAGCAGCCCGGCCTGGATGCGGGCGGCCAGTTCCAGGTCTTTTTCCAGTGCGCGGGCTTCGGCAGGGGGCAGGCAGTCCAGGCAGACGCGGGCCATGGGATCAGCCAGGATTCTCTGGGCCCCCATCTCCCCCTGGCAGGACTCGCATATGCCGTAGGAACCCACATCCAGCTTTTCCAGGGCTTTATCCACCTGCTCCAGGAGCTGAACGAGATTTGCCGTATGCGACCGGGCTAGTTTGTCTTCCAGCTTCTCGCGCCGCACCAGCAGTTGTTCGCGAATAAGATTCAGATCGGTGACCTGGATACCCATAAAAAGCTTCTCCTGGGGGCTTGCTTGTTTCCATTATCAGAATGTCCCGCGACGCATTTGGATTCAGGCTTTTTTACCTGAGCCGGCGCCGTTTCCCGGGGCTTCCGCGCTGCCAGTTGAGCTTACGGTCCCGGCATGGACTGCGCTATCCGATTTTTGCGCTCGAAATGGAGAATCATGTGGCAACGTCAGATGACATTTTGTATTCTGCGAAAGGGTGGTTGCAAAGGCCTTCTCATCAGCAACCACCGCCGGAATGACGGGTTTAAGCCAGCAGTTCGCCATCGAGGCAAGACATGCCGCAGGAGATCGCACTTTCGCGGATTCTCGGCGCCCCGGTCTATGACGAGAACGGGACGGTGGCCGGACGTGTGCGCGAAGCAGCTATTTCCCCCCGCGACGATCCCAACCGTATTTCAGACCTGGTAATCAAGACTCCGGACGGAGATCGCCTTCTGGGCTGCAAAACCCTCCGCTCCATTGACGGCAATGCCGTGCGGGCGACAGGGAAGGCCGGGGAATGGCCGCCCCTGGTCAGTTCGGAAGGCCTCCTGCTGCTGGAGCGCGACCTGCTGGACCAGCAGATTATTGACGTTTCCGGGCGCAAAGTTGTCCGGGTGAATGATGTTGATCTGCACCCTGAACGCAGCAACGGCAGTCTTAAACTCAAAATCGGCAATGTGGATATCGGGCTGCGGGGCGCTGTGCGCCGTCTGCTCAAAGGGCTGGCGCCCAGTGCCGCCATTGAGGCCCTGGTAAGCCGCATGCCGGAGCGCGTGATCCCCTGGGAGGCAGTGGACCTGATTGAAACCGATCCCGCGCGGCGCGTGCATCTGAAGCTCGAGTATGCGCGCCTCTCCCGGCTGCACCCGGCCGATATTGCCGACATATTGGAGGAACTGGCCCCCGCCGAGCGCGAGGCCGTCTTCGGCTCGCTGGATGAAGAAGTCGCCGCCGATGCCCTGGAAGAGATCGACCCCCGCATGCAGGTGGAGCTGATGCGGTCCATTGATTCGGAGAAGGCCGCCGACATCGTGGAAGAAATGGATCCTGATGCCGCCGCCGACCTGCTGGGAGACCTGCCGGAGGAGACCTCGGAAGAGATCCTGGAAGAGATGGAACCGGAGGAACGTCAGGAGGTCTCCGAGCTGCTGGCCTTTGAGGAAAACACCGCCGCCGGCCGCATGACCACCGAGTACCTGGCCCTGCCGCCCGAGGCCACCGTGGGCGACGCCATAGACAAGCTGCGTGACTTCGAGGGCGAAGCCGAAAGCATCAGTACCCTCTACCTGACCAGGCCTGATGGCGAGCTGGTCGGCTCGGTGCCGCTGGTCTCGCTCGTGCTGGCCCCGGCGGGCACGAGGCTTTCCACCCTGAGTCCGGAGCACGTGATCTACTGCGAAGCCGGCGCCAGCGAGCACGACGTGGCCGAGATGTTTGACAAATACAACCTGCTGACGCTGCCCGTGGTGGACGAAAACCGGCACCTCACGGGAATCATCACGGCGGATGACGTAATCAGCATCCTTCGCAACCGCGTCTGAACCTGCCGGAGCGGCCGCCCCTTGCTCCGATTGCCCTGTCGGCTACAATAATCCCGTGGATATCTATGAGGAAATAACCCGCCTGCGCAGGGAAGGACGGCGCGGCGCGCTGGCCACCATCATTAACGTGCGTGGTTCCATACCTTCCTTTGAAACCGCCAAGATGCTGGTGCGCGATGACGGTTCCATCGTGGGCACCATCGGGGGCGGGTGCGTGGAAGCCGAGGTCTGGGAAGCGGCCCGCGAGGTGATGAAGGCGGAGAAGCCGCAGAGCCTGAATTTCAACCTGAACAACAATCCCAAATACGATACCGGGCTGGTCTGCGGCGGCACCCTGGAAGTGTATGTCGAGCCGGTGCTGCCGGTTTCAACGCTCTACATCTTCGGCGCCGGACATGTCGCCTGGAACCTGTACAAAGTTGCGCGGCTGGCGGGGTTTGAAGTCGTGGTGACGGACGATCGCGAAACCTACGCCAACCGTGAGCGTTTCCCTGACGCCCGCGACATCTACGCCGAGGAATACGAACAGGTGATGGCCCAGCTTGCGCCTACCGATTCCTCTTATATTGTGATCGTCACCCGCGGCCATCGCGACGATATGCGCGTGCTGCGCTGGGCGGTCGAGACCCCGGCGCGCTACATTGGCATGATCGGTTCGCAGCGCAAGACCATCGCCATCTATAAAGAGCTGGAAAAAGAAGGCATTGCACCCGACAAGCTGGCCCGGGTTTTTGCCCCGGTGGGGCTTGATATCGGGGCGATTACGCCGGAAGAGATCGCCGTCTCCATCGCCGCCGAACTCATTGCCCTGCGACGCGGCTCGACCACGCCGCTGCCGCACATGAAGAGCGCTAAAGCAGCCGAGATACTCAAGCAGTTGTAGCGTACCCCGGGTCGTAATTTGGCAGGCGTGATTCGTCGTAAAACGCCGGTTCGAGCGGTTATATTTAGGGCATGCCTCTTTCGCCGTCATTTGCCGGGGTGATCCTGGCCGCGGGCGCGTCGTCACGGATGGGTCGCGACAAGGCGATGCTGCCCTGGCGCGATGGGACGTTTCTCTCCAGCGCCATCCGCTCCCTCCAGCCCCTGACCGACCTGGTGATTGTGGTGGCCGGGCGCAATGAGGCCGCGCTGGCGCCGGTGGTCTATGCCAATGCCGCGTTCCTGGTGATCAATAGCCAGCCTGAGCGGGGGCAGTTCAGTTCTTTTCAGCGCGGGCTGGAAGAAGTTCTGAACCGCGGCCGCGACGCCGCTGTCCTCACGCTGGTGGACCGCCCTGCGCCGCGCATGGAAACCATTGAGCAGGTCAAAAATGTCTTTATGGCTTCGGGCGACAATATCTGGGCCGTGGTCCCGGAATATGCCGGCAGGCACGGGCATCCCATTGTGATCGGGCGGGAGATGATCGAGGCCTTCCTGCGCGCCCCTGTTACCAGCACCGCGCGCGACGTGGAGCACGCCCACCAGCAGCACATCCTCTATGCGCCTGTGGACGATCCCCTGGTGGCCATCAACGTCAACACCGAAGAAGATTACGAGAAACTCCGTTTAGGACTGCCTGTTTGAACATCCAGACCAAGCTCTCTCCCGCGGCTCATCAATTTGTTGAATCGGTCCTGGCCTTGAAGCCCGCCGTCGCGGTATTTGACTGCGATGGCACCCTGTGGAGCGGCGACTCCGGCGCCGACTTTTTTTACTGGCAGATTGAACGTGGCATGCTCCCGGCAAAAGTTGCCGAATGGGCGCTGGCCCGGTATGAAGATTACAAGCGCGGCAATGTTGCTGAAGAGACCATGTGCGGTGAAATGGTCACCATCAACGCGAACCTGCCCGAGCGCCTGCTGGAGGACGCCTCGCAGGAGTTCTTTCATACCGTTGTCGAGCATCGCGCCTTCCCGGAGATGCTGCGCCTTGCGCACGAACTGCGTGTCTCGGGTTGCGATCTGTGGGCCGTCTCTTCCACCAACGTCTGGGTCGTGCGAGAGGGCGTAAAGCCCTTCGGCATACCTCCGGAGAACGTGCTGGCCGCTTGTGTCCAAATAGAAAAACACCTGGTCACCGACCGCCTGTGCCGCGTTCCCAGCGGCCCGGGAAAGGCAACCGCGTTGAAGGAAGTCCTGGGCAAACAGGTGAACGCCTGCTTCGGGAACTCAATCCATGACCTGGCCATGCTGGAGATGGCCCAGCAGGCGTTTGCCGTCAATCCCAATCCTGATCTGGAGAAGATCGCACAGGCGAAGGGTTGGACAGTGTACTGGCCTGCCGGGCAGGAACCTGAAACTGCAAACGACGCGGAATAAGGCGCAGGGCTGAGGCTCCGGCATAACCGTTCTGGTCTTTCGACCTTAGCGATGAAAGGCTAGCGGAAAATCTCTTCCAGCTTTTCTTTTACCCATTCCCAACCGGTGAGCGGGCGACGGATCGGAGCAATGGGAATCCAGCTGCGCAGGCTCTCCACGCGGCGGAAGTCGCCCGGGACCTGGAACAGCGCGGGGTCAAGCGGGCCCTGCTTGATTTCAAGAATTTCTGAGGCCCAGCTTGATTGCAGCGTGCGCGGGTTTCCGTTGCGTCCCGTAACTTCGCTGCTCATGGTGGTGGTGACCTTCACGGGAATGCCCGGCTCAATGCCGGTGCGGTGGACCTCGATTTTGTCCATTTTGTCGAGGCAGTTGCCCCCGGGGCCCGCCGAGACCACTGAGGCCACAACCACGCCCAGGCTGTTCTTATTGGGCTGGCTCCATTCCGGCATGGCGGAAGCGTCAATGTACCAGCCATCGGTACGGCTCTCAGAACCTCGGGAGCAGGTGCCCGGGCTGGCCACCCGCCTCTCCTGCGTGATGATGTGCTTGGCCACCAGACCGAACATCTTCCTGCGCTCGCCGGTGTCAGTACTGTCAATCCAGATTTGCAATGTTCCGCCCGATTGCGGCATGGCCTTGCCCTGCGCGGCTTTGGGTTCCGCTTCATAGGTCACATATTCCTTCGCCCCCAGGTCCAGCACAAACACGCGGTCGCGGTCGCCTCGCTGGATGATGCTCGCCATTGCCGGCCCCACGCGTTCGCCGGCGCGGGTCTGCCATTCGTTCCTAAGACGATCCGGCGTGAAGTATTCTGTGCGCAGGTCTGTGAAGCCCCCGGTTACCTGCCGGGTCACAATTTTCACCCCGTTTACGGCAGGACCGGAAAACAGCACCGGGTTCAGCGACAAAAGCAGTATTAGGAAAAGTGACATTGTTCTCTTCCTCGATCGCCTGGGCGGCGGAACTTGGTGCAGTATTTTAACCGCAATCCGGTCAGACTCTACGATTTTTAATAAAGGAAACCAGGATATGCCACAGAAGGAAATGCTCCCGCACTTTGTTTACTATTTCGCCAGCAGCTCTGATGGCTTTGTGGCCGATGCCAGGGGAGGCGTGGCCTGGCTGGACGCCTATGATGATGTTGATTATGGCTTTAGCCGGTTCATCAAAGATATTGATGGCGTGGTCATGGGCCGAAAAGCCTATGAACAGGCGCTTACCTTCGGTGAATGGGGTTTCAAGAACACGCCTTGCCTGGTTCTCTCAAGAACACGGAGCGAAGGCCCCCACGTGGAGAAATTCTGGTCAGAGCCGGTCTCAGGTCTGCCGGCGTATCTTGCCGCCAAAGGCATCAGGCGCGTGTGGATGATAGGCGGCGGCGGGGCGGCAGCGGCCTTGCTCAACGCCGGCCTGATCAGCGAAATCGAGCAGCACGTGATCCCAGTCGTTCTTGGAAGCGGTGTTCATGCGTACGGAGAGCTGGAGAAGAGCGTTTCGCTCAAGCTGACGGAAACCAGGGCGTATAAGAATGGCGTGGTGATGCTGAAGTACGGGCTGAAATAAATTTGCGATCGATCGTTGAACCGCTCCGGACAAAACCAGCGCCCGCGCTGCCGGACTGCAGCATAGCTCAACCTTTCGCCGCCAGTCTCTTCAGCACCTCGGAGAGGACGTCCATCGCAAGGTGCGTGGCATGAACGGATGCGTTGGGAAGGCCTCCGAGGGCTTGCATCAACTGCTCACGCGTCAGAGCGCCGGCCTCAGCCGGCGATTTGTCCTTGACCATCTCGGTAAGGCATGAGCCGGCGGCAATGGAAGCCACGCAGCCTCGCGTCTTGAAGCGGACTTGCGAGATGCGGCCGTCGCAAAGTTTCAAGGCCAGCTTCATCACGTCGCCGCAAACCGGATGCTCCAGGCGGGCTTCGGCGTCGGCATCCGGCAGATCACCGGCGTTGCGCGGATGTTCGAAATGGTCAAGAACTTGCGCCGAGTAACTCATCAACTGGTGGCTTGCGCTCCATGCGGAGCCGGACCCAGAAATGACTATAATCCAATCATGCCAGAATCGCGGATTCCCCGGCGAATCGTGTCCCTTCAGCCCAGTATCACCGTCACGTTGCATGATCTCGGGCTGCTGGACCGGCTGGCGGCCTGCACAAAATATTGTCTCGATGTCTGCCCCGAGCTGGAGAACTCCGGCTGCACGGTCGTGGAGGACTCATGGTCAGCCACGGCGGAACAGATCGTGGCTGCCCAGCCTGATCTGGTGATTGCCTCTGTTCCGTACCGCATTGAGTCGCTGGCGGAAATCATGAAGGCCGGCGTACCTTGTCTGTGTCTTTCGCCCAAGTCGCTGGCGGATGTCTATGGGGACATGCTGCATATCGCGCGCCTGCTTGGCGCGGAGCGCCGTGGAGTCGAGCTTGTGGAGCGCATGCGGAGCGAGATTGAGGCTGTGCAGCGGAAAACGTCCGGCGTGGAAACTCTGCTGGTCTATTGCGAAGAATGGGGCAAGCCGCTGATCCTTTCGCAGCTCTGGGTGGCCGAACTGGTGGAGGCCGCCGGCGGGCGGTTCTTCGGCGAGCCGGGCAGGCAGATCACCGAACACGAAGTTGCTGCGGCTGACCCCGAGGTTATGATTGCCGCCTGGTGTGGCGCCGGTGACCGCGTGCCGCTGGAGAAGATTGTCGCGCGGCGTGGATGGGAACGGACCAAAGCCGCGCGCAACGGGCGCGTGTACTGCATCAATGACGAATTTCTGAACACGCCGGCCAGTACGCTGATTCAGGGACTCCATGCCCTGGCGGCCGCGGTGCATCCGGAGATATTCGGCGAGGCTGCGGGTTTGCGGCGAATTGAATCTGTGTCGCCGTTGAAATCATGAAGAAAAAACCACGGGGAAACAAAGGTTGCTTCCTGCTCCTTCGCGGCATTTTGCGTCCATTACGGTGAATTAACCAGTGAGGGTTGAAAAGAATACAGTTCGCGCGCCGGAGATCGGGCGCATATGGTTCAACTCGCCGCCGCTGAGCATGCGCCAGTTGCGCGGCCGGGTCGTGCTGGTTGACTTCTGGGACTACACCTGCGTGAACTGCATCCGCACGCTGCCCTATCTCAAAGAATGGCATGCCCGCTACAAGGACAAAGGCTTGACGGTCATCGGCGTGCACACGCCGGAATTTCTGTTCGCCCGCTATGAAAGCAACGTGGAGCGTGGTATTGAAGAGTTCGGCCTGACATATCCGGTTGTCGTGGACAGCAACATGGAACTGTGGGAGGCGTTTGCCAACCGCTGCTGGCCGAGCAAGTACCTGATTGATGGCCAGGGTTATCTGCGGTATGCCCATTTCGGGGAGGGAGCTTATCGCGAGACTGAGGAAGAGATTCAGGAACTGCTGCGGGAGATCGATCCGCAGGTTGCTCTGCCGCAGATCATGGGTCCTGTACGCGATACTGACCGCGAAGGCGCTGTCTGCTACCAGCCTTCTCCCGAACTGTATCTCGGGCATCGTCGCGGGCGCATCGGGAATGCGGGCGAATTCGTGGAAGACCTGCCGGCTGATTACACTCATTCCGGCGAACTGCGCGAAGGGTTCTTCTATGCCCAGGGCCGCTGGAGCGCCACTGGCGACCATATTGAATCCGCCTCCACTGACGAGGCCCGCATTACCATTCGCTATTCAGCCGCCGCCGTGAATCTGGTGATGGCTTCTTTCAATACGCGGGCCCGCGAGGTCGAGATCAGACAGGATAGCAGGCCGCTCAGTCCTCTGAACGCCGCTGCCGATGTTCAGTTCCGCGGCGGCCGCAGCTTTATTCCCGTCGTTCGCCCGCGCATGTATTCTGTGGTGGACAACAAGGACTTTGGCACGCACACGCTGGAAGTGATCGCGCGCGAGCCGGAAGTGGCGCTGTTTGCGTTTACGTTTACCAGTTGTGTGGACGAAAAGCAGTAAAGAATTACGCCACAAAGCACACACAGAGGGCCGCAAAAGGCCATGCCGGAAAGAAAACGTTCTTCGTGTTCCTTCGTGCCCTTTGTGGTTTGGTCATGGACTTGCTGCATGAAAATGGTCGTTGCCGCCCTTATCGTCAAAGACAACAAGGTGCTTATTTGCCAGCGCACCAGGCATCAGCCGCTGCCGCTCAAGTGGGAATTTCCCGGCGGCAAGGTTGAACCGGGCGAACAGGCCGAAGAGGCGCTTTATCGCGAACTTGAAGAAGAGCTGGGGATTTTTGCCGTAATCGGCGGGGAAGTGGCAACCGTCCGCCATACGTATGGCAGCGGGTCTTCCGTGGAGCTGCACTTTTTTCTTGTGGAGCAATTCACCGGCGAGATCCAGAACCGCATCTTTCGCGACGTGCGCTGGGTGGAGAAGTCAGAACTTCCCGGCTATGACTTCCTTGAAGCCGACGTCTCACTGGTCAGGCAGATTGCCGCGGGCAAGCTGTTGTAAACGCTCCCGCACGGAAAATCACGCGGCCGCTTCCGCTTTTAGCCGGCTCCGCCCTGCTTCAGGAACAGGGCCATCCAGGTGTAAATCAGGGTCAGAAAAATAATGATCACCGCCGTGACCCAGGCGATAGCGTTGAAAACCCCCGAATTGACGAATTTGCCCATGAGCCTGCGTTTGTTGATGAGCAGCAGCATATAAATCAGAATCGCGGGCAGCAGGATTCCATTCAGCACCTGGGACAAAATGGAGACCGGAATCAGTTTCTGGTCCGGGATGAAGAGCACCGCCGCGGCGCCGGCGCCGACCAGAATGGTGTAGAACCAGTAGAAGACCGGGGCTTCTCCGAACTTCTTGTCCAGCCCCGACTCAAAGCCCAGGCCTTCGCAGACGGTGTACGCGGTGGAGAGCGGCAGGATCGATGCGGCGAACAGCGACGCGTTGAACAGGCCCGCGCCGAACAGAAGATACGCATAGTGCCCGGCCAGGGGTTCCAGCGCGCGCGCCGCCTCGGCCCCGTCGTGGATCGATTGCCGTCCTGAGGCAAAAGCCACAGCGCATGCCACGATAATGAACCAGGCCACAATGTCGGTGAAGAAACAGCCGAAGATCACGTCCAGCCGCGAAGTTTTATAGTGTCGCGGCGTCACGCCCTTCTCCACAATCGACGCCTGCAGGTAGAACTGCATCCAGGGGGCGATGGTGGTTCCGATCATGCCCACCAGCATGTAAAGGTAGCTCTGGTCCAGCATGGACTTGACGCGGGGCGGCACTATGGTGGTGCGAATCGCTTCACCCCAATCCGGCCGGGCGAGCACGCCGGCTACCACGTAGCAGATGTAAAAAAATGAGGCCGTGAGAAAGACCTTTTCCACCGTCTTGTAATTGCCCTTGGTGACCAGCACCCACACGAAAATGGCCGAAAGCGGCACGCTCCAGTACTTGGAGACGTGGAACAGCTGCAGGCTGGTGGCAATTCCTGCGAATTCGGTGATGACATTGGAAAAATTCACCACCACCAGGGCGAACATGACCAGGAACGTGGTGCGGAACCCGTATTCTTCTCGAATCAGGTCGCTCAGGCCCTTGCCGGTGACCGCACCCATGCGCGCGGACATCTCCTGGACCACGACCAGGGCAATGGTGATGGGGATCAGGCTCCAGAGAAGGGTGTTTCCGAACCGGGCGCCGGCCTGAGAATAGGTGAGGATCCCGCCGGCATCATTATCAACGTTGGCGGTGATGAATCCCGGACCGATAACGGCCAGGATCAGCAGGATCCGGGTTTTCCAGTGTTTGAAAACTTTCATCCGGCACGCGCATAGAAAATTTCACTTCTCTTCGCAGAATAAACGAGAGTTGCCGTGCCGACAACCAGAAGCGTGGAAAATCGCCCTGATCGCCGCATTCGCCGTCATTGCCGGCATCGGAAGATCAGGTCCTGAACGGCCCATGACTTCTGCGAGCGAAAAGGCAGGTACTCTGCCCATACCAGTGTGTGAAATGGGCCCTTTCACCCAGCTTTCCGGCCCTTTTTCCCCTTCGTTTCCGTTTCCCCTGTCCAAAGCCCGGCCACGGTCCTTTGCTCATGGGCGAGGGCGGGCGAGACGCGCATCTCCCCGCTGCGGACGAAACGCTCGTGATTTTCCTCCAGGTCCTCGGGGATGTAGCGGTAATTCACCATCACGCCGAAGGAGTCGCGCAGCCCATAAGCCCGCAGGTTGGCGAAGGGATCAATGGATTCCAGGCGCGCTCCGTTGGAGAAATGGAAACCAGCCACGGGGTCGTAGGGCTTGCCGTCACGCCGGATTTGCGTGAGGTAAGCCAGTGCCAGCCGTCGCAACGGGTCGGAAAGCGCTTTCCGGTGCGGCAGGAGATTCGATAAGAGTTGAAACAGGGCATCCACCGGATCACCGTCCTCGGGCATCCCGGCTTCCCGCTTCAAGTCGGCGGCGAATTCTTGCAGCAGGCGCGACAGTCGCTCACGGGTAAACCCGCGCTGGTCGCCGTCGCCGTGCGCATTGACGGCGCGCGCCAGATTCGGCAGCGGTGACAGCGTGCTGTAATTTTTAATTCCGGGTAGTTCGGCGCCCAGCTCTTCCACCACCTGTTTGATGAGAAAGTTGCCAAAGGGAATTCCGCGCAGACCTTCAAGGCAGTTGTTGATCGAGTAGAAGATGGCGGTGTTGGACTCCTCCCGGGGAAGCACCGGGGCACTGATGTCCAGCAGCGGTTCCAGATTGCGCGCCAGCCCGTGGGTGAGCGCCACTTCCACAAAGATCACCGGTTCACCTTCCAGAGCGGGCTGGAAAAAGGCGAAGCAGCGGCGGTCGGCCTCCAGTCGCCGGCGCAGATCGGGCCAGCCATTGATCTCATGCACCGACTCATACTCAATCAGCTTCTCCAGGGTGCGGGCTGAAGTCTGCCAGCCAATGCGTTCCAGCCGGAGAAACCCGCGGTTGAACCAGGAACGGAACAGGTGCTTCAAGTCGGCATCCACCACGCCGAGTTCGGGATGGCCGGCCATGTGGTGAAGCAGGTCGCGGCGCATGGCCACCAGCGTCTCCGTGCCTGCAGGCCCGGTGTTGATACGGCGGAAAAGTTCCTGCCGGGGCGGTTCGGCGGCGGCCGCCAGCGCCGCTACACTCGCTGGCGTGTGCCCCCGGCCATAATCTTCAAGGGCGCTCTGGATGGCCTTTTCATCGGGGGCGAATTCGCGGGCCAGCATCTGAAAAAACGCAAGCTGGTGACTGCTGTCCATGGCCTTGTACTGCTCGATGATGCGCTGCGCCAGCATGGTCTGGGAGGCTTCACCGCGCTGCGAGAGCAACTGGCTGCAGAGCAGGCGCATATCGGTGCCACGGGCGCCGCGAAGGGTGCGTAAAAGATTGGTAAGAAATTCGGGCATGCTTTTTGCCAGTCACACAAAAGTATAAGGGCTGGCCGGACGTTTCCGCTGACTGACAGCCGAACCGGCCGTCGCGGCAAAACCTGCTCCGGCCGCAACGCCGATCACGCCGTTGTCTTTGCCGCCGCTTCCAG
>DATIWA010000179.1:0-4842 GCA_035465515.1 Candidatus Limnocylindrales bacterium
CGTGCTGGGCCTGGTGGAGAACATGAGCCATTTTGTGTGCCCGCACTGCCATCAGGAAATCGACATCTTCTCCAAAGGCGGCGTGGCCAGGACGGCGGCGCAGTTCGGCGTGCCATTCCTGGGCTCGATCGAGCTTGACCCCGACATCCGCAAAGGCGGCGATAGCGGCCAGCCTGCGGTGCTGGAAGGCGAGACTTCCCCGCATGCCAAGTCTCTCTATGCGTTCGCGAAACAGGTGATGATGCGGGTTGAAGAGGTGAAGAGCAGAGCGCCTGGTGACGTGATACAAGTGCAGTAAAAGCGGGTGATCGGCCTCGTAATTTGGCGCTTTTGGCTCTTGAACCGGACTCAGCGGCAGGCGTCAGGGAACCGACAGAATGCCACGAAGGCGGGCCTCCGCCCAACACCCGGCACTTAACTAAGTACCGATTCTTAGCACTCTCGCCCGGAAAGTGCTATCTTGACAACAACAGACTAAAATTCCTACAATTTAAAGTGTCGAAACATCTCCGTATTGCATCCAAATAGATGTAAACAAAAGGCTTAGTAGTATAAGGTATGCCCAACCCGGGACAAATCGGGCCGCGCGAGCGGGAGATTCTCACTGCCATTATTGAAACCTTTATTTCCTCAGGTGAGCCTGTGGGATCGCGTACGCTTTCCCGTCTGAATAAGGATGGGCTGAGTCCGGCGACGATCCGCAACGTTATGGCAGACCTGGTGGATGCAGGGTTTCTGGAGCAGCCGCACACTTCAGCCGGCCGGGTGCCGACCGCCCAGGCCTACCGGTACTACGTGGACCAGATTTCCGGGAAGGCGCTGCTTTCGCCGGCCGACCAGAACCTGATTTCTGAAACTTTAGACGGTACGGTTGACATCCAACAGTTTCTGGAGCGGACATCGCACGTTCTGTCTCTGGTTTCCAGCGGCGTAGGCGTGGCGATTGCCCGGACCGGGGCGCAGAACGCGCTGGAGCATGTACATTTTTCACGGCAGTCGCCCAACAAGGTGCTGGCCGTGGTGGTGACGAAGTCCGGGATGGTCCACGACCGCATGATGCGGATGGAGCACGACCTGAGCCAGACCGATCTGGACACGGCGGCCAACTACATCAACAGCAACTTTCGCGGCTGGACCGTGGACAAGGTGAATGCGGAGATTGCCCGGCGCATCGAGCATGAGCGCACGGAATATGACCGGCTGATGCAGAGCCTGCGCGAGCTGTACAAGAGCGGGGCGCTGACGGCTGACGAGCCATCGAGGAACGTCTTTGTGGAAGGCGTCTCCAATCTGGTGGCCAAAGAGGAAGACCGTGAACGGCTGCGGGAGCTGCTGAAAACGCTGGAAGAGAAAGAGCGGGTGGCGGAACTGCTGTCCGCGTATCTTGATACCCGGCAGGAGGCAGTGCGCGTGGTCATTGGGCTGGAAGAAGCGGTGCCGGAGATGCGGAATTTCGTCCTCATCGGCGCTCCGGCGCGGGTGGGCGATGAGATGCGGGGATCGCTGGCAGTCATCGGCCCGACGCGCATGGATTACCAGCACACGATAACGGCGGTCTCCTATATTGCGCAGCTTTTTGACAAGCTGCTGAATGAGAACGCGTGAAAAAAATTCCAATCAGAAGACCAGGTTCAGTACCCATGAGCAAGTCCAACGGACAAGCAGATATCCATGTTGAAGAGCAGCAGAAGGAAGGGCTGGAGCACGAGCTGCCTCCGGCGGAGCCCGGAGACGGGTTCGTAGAGAAAACAGCAGAGGAAGCCGCAAGCACGCCCAGGACGCCAGTCGGGGCTGAGCGGAGCGCGGTGGAAGTGGAACTGGAGAAGCTCCGCGCGGAGCGCGATAACCTGCTGGACCGCCTGGCGCGGCTGCAGGCTGAGTTCGACAATTACCGCAAACGCGCAGCCAAGGAGAATGCCGATTTCCGCGATTATGCGGTGGCGGATGCCGCCCGTGGCTTGCTGCCGGTGATTGACAGCTTCGGTCTGGCTCTCAAGAACGCGAATGCGAAGCCCGAGGACTTCCGCAAGGGCGTGGAGCTGATCTACAAGCAGCTTCAGGACCTCTTGCATAAGATGAACGTGCAACGCGTGCCGGCGCAGGGCGAACCCTTTGATCCGCGGGTGCACGAGGCAATTGAGATGGTCGAGAGCGACGAGGTGCCGGACCACCACGTGCTGGAAGAGTTGCAGCCCGGGTATCGCATCAAGGACCGACTGTTGCGTCCGGCGATGGTACGGGTGGCGAAAGCGACGAAGTAACAGGCCTGAATCCACCACGGACTTGCGATAAACGGAGGCCATTCCCATACGGTCATGAGAATGCTTTTTTTATATCGCTACGCTGACGCTGCGCTCCGGACCTGAAAAGGTGAGAGTCAATCGCGCGATCATTGGGAACATTCTGAGTTTTTTGGACTGAGGTAAGATTTGGCGACGCAGGCAAAACGAGACTATTACGAAGTCCTGGCGGTGACCCGTACGGCCACTGACCAGGAGATCAAAAGCGCCTACCGCAAGCTGGCGATGCAGTACCATCCTGACCGGAATCCCGGCAATGCGGACGCGGAAGAGAAATTCAAAGAGTGCACCGAGGCTTACAGCGTTCTGATTGATGCCGAGAAGCGGCAGCGCTATGACCAGTTCGGTCACGCTGGCGTAAACGGGGGCGGCGGATTCAGTGGGTTCGATCCTTCCAACTTCCAGGATTTCGGCGACATCTTCGGGGACATTTTCAGCGACTTCTTCGGGGTGAACATCGGCGGCGGACGCCGGGGCCGTGCGCAACGCGGTGGCGACGCCCGGGCCGATCTCACACTGACCTTTGAAGAAGCCGCCTTTGGCAAGAAGACTGCCGTAAAGGTGCGGAGGTATGACACCTGCGAAGAGTGCCACGGCAGCGGCGCAGCGGCAGGCAAAGGTCCCTCCACATGTCCTTCCTGCGGAGGCCGCGGCCAGGTGCGATACCAGCAGGGGTTCTTCTCCATCGCGCGGACGTGTCCCACGTGCCAGGGAGCGGGCCGGGTAATTTCCGATCCCTGCAAGAAATGCAAAGGCGAGAGCCGCGTGATGCGCGAGCACACGGTGGAAGTAAGCGTTCCCGCAGGCGTGGAAGATGGCACCCGGATCCGCTACCAGGAACAGGGCGATGCTGGGCCAAATGGCGCGCCCGCCGGCGATCTCTACGTGGTGTTGCATGTAAAACCGCACGCTTTCTTTGAACGCGACGGGAAAGACCTTTATTGCTCGGTGCCAATTTCTTTTCCGCAGGCGGCACTGGGAGCTGAAATCGTCATCCCAACTTTGGAGGGGGAGCACAAACTGAAGGTCCCGGAGGGCACGCAGACCGGCACCACATTCCGGATCAAGGGAAAAGGCGTGCCGGCGGTGCAAAGTTCCGGCAAGGGAGACCTTTTTGTGAAGGTGCGAGTCACCACCCCGTCAAAACTCACCAAGCGACAACGAGAGCTGCTGGAAGAACTCGGCGGCATGTTTAACGTTGAGAACAAGCCTGAGCCGCGCAGCCTCTTTGAGAAAGTGAAAGAGATATTTGGGTAAGTACTACATCTGGTTCGTGGTGATTGTGGCCGGACTGGCCGGGGCGATCCGAGTGTTGCTGCCGCGCCGCTATGCGGAAGTGCAACTGGCATGGTTGAAAAAGTCGGAGCCTTCCAAGGCGCGCATGCGCGCGCTGCTGTTCCTGGTGGTCGGACTGGCGTTCGGCGCCCTCTACTTCATCCCCTGGGGGCGGCAGGCATGGGTGGTAATTGGGACCCTCTTCTCGCTGCTCAGCGCGGCGGAGGTCTTCTTCCAGGCGCAATATCCCACGCTTGATGCGCTTATTTTCCAAAGCCGGCTGCTGGGTATTCTTTATCTCGGCCTGGCGGCGGGCTCCTACGTTATGCTTTCCCGGATATGACGCGACGACGCTGGATCGCCGATCATGTGGAAGGCGACCACGCTTTTCTTCTCGGTCAGAATGCCAATCATCTTTTCCGCGTGCTGCGCGCGCAGCCGGGCCAGCAGTTTGATGTGGCTGCCAACGGTGTGCTGCGCCTTGGCACGATTACCTTTGCATCGGCGGACAAAGTGGAGTTCCACCTGGGAGAGGAGGTGGAGAGCGCGGAGCTTCCGGAAATCGCGATCTATCTTTCGGTCTTCAAGTTTGACCGCATGGAGTGGGCGCTGGAAAAGCTCACCGAACTGGGAGCGGGGCGGATTGTGCCCGTAATAGCGGCGCGCACCGGGCACCACCTGGTGAAGGCGGCAGAGGCGCGGCTGGAGCGCTGGCGTAAGATCGCGCGCGAATCGGCGCAACAGGCGCGACGAGTTTCGCCGCCGGAGATCGTTCATCCCATGCCTCTGAGCAAAGCGGTGAAGGAAGGCCAGGATTGCCGGATTATGCTTTCCGAGACGGAAGAGGGCTTGACGCTCAAACAGGCTCTTGCCGGCGCAAGGCCGCCCGTGGCGCTGGCGTTTGGTCCCGAGGGCGGTTGGACCCCGGAAGAAGTGGACATGTTCCACGCCGCGGCGTGGAAAGCGGCTTCACTGGGACACACGATTCTGAGGGCGGAGACGGCGGCGATAGCGGCCGTGGCCGTAGCGGTGGCAGAGTTAAGCACTCAGTACTCAGCGCTCAGTGTTCAACCCTGAGCGGCAATGCGCGGTTGGGACAGCGGTCGGGAGGAGACGCCCGCGAAAGGAAGGCCGCGGGCACTCAAGAGCCTTTGAAATGCGATTGACGTAGAGGCGCTGCTGATCACTTTGCGTGAGGAAGCGCTGTGCAAGCCGGATTCCTTCCCCGACTGCTGCGGTAAAACGGCCCTATTTTCCACAAGAGATC
>DATIWA010000180.1:0-4680 GCA_035465515.1 Candidatus Limnocylindrales bacterium
GCTTTTCCCGGATCCAGATTTCCACGCGCCGATAGTTTACGTCTAGTTTTCCAATATATACTTCCAATTACTTCTGCAAGTTTCTTATCTATCCGCGATCTTAGCCGTGTGATAGTGTGTCACTCCTTTAAGGCGAGGCTATATGGCGGATAGTAACCATTGTAGTTTCCTGCATAAGACATTTCATTCCTTCTGCAATACCAGGTTTCTTCACCTTTGCGCGCTTCTCATTCTCCTTCTCTCGCTGGCCGTTTTCGCCAAGGCGCAGGATTCTCCCGGGCGTTTCGAGGCCGGCGGAAACTTTACGGCCATGCGCACCCGTCTCGGGGGCAACTTTGGCACAGGGGTGGAAGGCGATCTGAACCTGGGCCGCCATTTTGCCGTGGACGGCGCATTCAACTGGCTGCCTGCCGCTCCCGGCGGCTCCCTTGGCGGGCAGGTCCTGCAAGGCCTCTTCGGCGGCAAAGTCGGCACCCGTACCGAGCATTTTGGTTTATTCGGCAAGGTGCGCCCGGGATTTATCAGCATCAGCAACGTACTGCGGGAAGAAACTTTTATGGTAGTTAACCAGCCTCAAATTCTGGCTATCACAAGTTTTCGCTTTGATCGCCTTACCGAGCGGGCACTCGATTATGGCGGGGTGTTCGAGTACTACCCCAACCGGCGCTGGGCTTTGCGCTGGGACTTCGGAGACACCGTTCTGTTTGAAGAGTCGCCCAAGTTTAATGCAATCGGGGCGTTACCGATAGATTTGGGCCTCTTCGGTCGCTCGCGAACAACCAATCATTTTCAGTTCAGCACGGGCCTGCACTATCGCTTCTAGCTGTCGTCTGAAAGAAAAAGCCGCGGCCCTGCGCAGGCGTCTATATATTGGCCGCTGGACCATTGCCTGTCTTGGTCAGGTAGAAATACACGGCAGGAGTCACGATCAGAGAAAGCACCATAGAGATCAGGATGCCGCCAATCACCGATATCGCCAGGGGCTGGAGCATCTGCGAGCCCGCCCCCAGAGCGAACGCCAGCGGAAGCATGCCGGCGACGGTAGCCAGCGCAGTCATTACAATCGGCCGCAGCCTGCGCCGGCCTGCCTGAAGCATGGCTTCTTCCGGCTCAAAGCCGGCATGGGCAAATTTCTGGTTGGCGTCCAGCAGCAGAATGCCGTTTTTGGCCACGATGCCGATCACCATAATCACACCCATGTAAGAAGCAACATTGATCGTTGTATTGGTAAGCGCCAGGGCCATAAAGACTCCGGCGCTGGAGAGCAGCGCTGAACTGAGAATGGCCACCGGCGCGGAGAAGCTGCGAAATTCGAACAGCAGCACGGTAAAGACCAGGACTACGGCGAGAGCAAGGATGATTGCCAGGTCGCGATAATCTTTTTGCTGCTGCTCATAAAGACCGCCGTATACCACGCGAATGGACGAAGGGAGTTGCAGGCTTGCGACTGCTTTCTTGGTTCGTTTGATTCCCTCACCCAGGCTCATCCCTTCCAGGCGGCCGGTTACCTCCAGCTTGCGTTGCAGGTTCTCCCGGCGGATCTCAGTCTGCCCCGGCAATTCCACCACCTGCGCCAGCGTCCCCAGGGTTGCGGTCTTGCCCGAGGAGCTGGTCAGCAGGGTGTTCTTCATGGCATCGAGCGAAGAACGGTTCTGCTCCGGGAAACGAACCCGGATTGTATAGGCCCGGTTGTTAGCGACTACCGCCGACGGAGCAGGAACGCCCTGCAAAATGGCTGCCGCGTCCGTAGCGACTTCCTCGGCGGTAAAGCCGGCCTTCGCGGCCACCGCGGGCATCACGTTGAACTCGGTTGCCGGGCCGCTGATGGTGTTCTCTATTCCATTTCTGATATCAACTATGTGCTTCCGGCCCGAGGCGTCTTTTCCCGCATTCTCGATAGCGTCGGCGACGCGGGGCGCAGTCTGCTCCAGCAACGTGGTGTCTTGTGAAAACAGCTTGACCACGATCGGTTCAGGCTCACCGGTAAGATCGCCAATCATGTCCTGCAGCAGCAGCGGGAACTCCACGTCAATGGCCGGCTCCTGGCTGGTGACGCGCGCGCGAACGTCCTCAATGATGGCTTCCGAATCGCGGCTTCTGTTTGCCTTGAGCTTTACGGTAATGTCCCCACGGTTGGCTTCTGTGACGGCGGACAGCCCGAGTTCGGCGCCGGTGCGCCTGGAAGTACTTTCCACTTCGGGCACGCTGCGCAGAATCTGCTCAATGTGGGAAACCACGCGGTCCGTTTCCTGCAATGAGCTTCCGGCGGGCATCAGATAGTCCACAATGAACCCGCCTTCGTCCATCTCCGGCAGGTCCTCTGAGCCAAGAGTGAGATAGCACGCAACTGAAAGCAGAACCAGCGCGGCGCAGCCAGCAGCCAGCCACAGGGGCCGTTCCAGGGCGCGGCGCAGCCAGCGCTCGTAAAAATCAATGACGCGGCGAAAGAAGCCCTGCATGGACGCTTCTTCCGCCACCATCAGCTTGCGGATTTCCTGGTCCATGTCGCCGTTTTCATCGCCGGGCGGAAGCACAGCGGCATGGCGGCGAATCAGGAAATGGCTCAGCGTGGGCGTCCAAACCAGGGCCAGCACCAGCGAGGTCAGCAGCGCGGCGCACATGGTCACCGCGAGCGCGCTGAAAAACGTGCCCAGCACTCCTGTGATGGAGATCAGGGGAAGAAAGACGACAATCGGCGTGAGGGTGGAACCGATCAGCGGAACGGTAATTTCAGAGAGCGCGCTCTGCACCGCTTCCAGCCGGTCTTCCCCCGCGTCCCGATGAAGGACGATGTTCTCCACCACGACAATGGCGTCGTCAATCACCAGGCCCACCGCGGCCGCCAGGCCGCCGAGCGTCATCAGGTTGAAGCTTTGCCCCAGCAGCTTGAGGACAATGAAGGTAACCAGAATGGTCACCGGGATTACCAGGCCGGCGACGAGGGAGCTGCCCCAATCGCGCAGGAAAAGAACCAGCACCAAAGCGGAGAGGACAAGCCCGATCAGGATGGCGTCGCGGACGCTCTTGATCGCGGCGCGCACGATGCCGGATTGATCGTAGAATGCCTCGAGATGTATCCCCGGGGGCAGCGCGCGGCGGATGCTCTCGATTTCCGCGTGCACTTCATCTGCCACGGCAACGGTGTTGCTGTCCGGCTGGCGGCTGATGTTCAACAGAACGGCGGTCTTGCTGTTGGCCTTCACGATGGTATAAACGGGCTTGATGGCACGCTGCACCGTGGCCACATCACCCACACGAACGGGGACTCCCGCCGGCGTGTTCTTGATCACGATTCGCGCCAGGTCCTCAGGAGTGCGCGCCTGGGCATTGACCAGCCCCAGAACCAGTTGATGGTTGCGTTCGAATAGTCCGGGAGAATCGATCAGGTTGGTGGCCTTCACCGCATTCAGTATGTCGGTGACCGTGGCCGAGGTTTCAAGCAGCTTGGCCGGGTCGGGCGTGATATGGATCTCCGGCTCCTGGCCTCCCTGCACCACCACGGTGGCCACGCCGTTCAGCCGGTTCAGGCGCGGCGCAATATCATAGGTCGCCATCTCCCAGAGCTGCGTCTGCGGCGCCGTGTCCGAGGTAAGGCTGTAGCCAAGAATCGGGAAAGATGCAAAGGTCAGCCGGTGGGTATCGATTTTTGTGCCCGGCGGCAGTTCCGTTTCCACTCTGGCCAGCGCCGCGTCCACCCGTTGCAGCGTCTGGAACATATCAACGTTCCACTCAAAATAAAGGTCAACTTCAGCCGAACCACGGCTGGTAATGGACCGCACCGATTGCAGTCCCCGGACGCTGTTCACTGCCTGTTCCACCGGCCGGGTCACGGTGACCATCATCTGGTCAATGGGCATTACGCCGCTGTCAATGGCGATAACGACGCGGGGAAAATTCGTGGAGGGAAAAACCGAAACCGGGATGGTGAACGCCAGGTAGGCCCCCACGAGGGCCACAACAACGATGAGAAAAATCAGAGATTTCGCGTTGTGAGCAAACCAGCGCGCGCGGGTTGCGGCTTTCTCGCCAGGCCTGCTCGTGATCTTCCCCGGGTCCGGCATCTCTAATCTTTATCGTCCTTCTCCGCGGGCGCCGCCTTCCCCTTCTCCGCTGATGCAGCATTCGCTTTCGCGATCTGTACCCTGGTGTTGTCAGGGAGGCCGTAGGCGCCTTCGCTCACCACGATTTCTCCGGCTTTAAGCCCGGAGACGATCTGCGCCTCCTGGGGCGTCGCGATACCGGTCTTCACGTTCCGGCTTTGCGCCACGTTCTGCCCGTCCACCACCATCACCTGCGCCTGGTCGCCGCTTGCGTTGAGCAGCGCGGATGCCGGCACCACAAGCGCATCATGGACCGTCTGCGCGGTGATGGAAAGCTCTACCGTGGCCCCCGGCCGCAACTGTTGCTCCTGATTGGCCGCCTGCACCCATATCTCGACCGTTGTGCTATTGGGGTCAAGCGCCGGGCTGATCAGCACCACCGTGCCCTCGAATTTCTCCTCCAGGCCCGCTACTGTGATGCCGGCCTTGTCCCCTTTACGCAGAAGCTGCGCGTCTGACTGCGGTATGTGCGCCTTGGCCAGCACTCTGGAGATGTCCATCACCGTCAGCAGGGGCATTGACGTTGACGCCATTTCACCGGGATAGAGCGGCCGGTCGGTGACGTATCCATCAATCGGAC
>DATIWA010000181.1:0-8810 GCA_035465515.1 Candidatus Limnocylindrales bacterium
GTGTTCGGCCGCAAGAACTATTACATGGCGTGCGTCGCGCTGTTCGTGGGCAGCAGTTTTCTGTGCGGCATGGCCCCCAGCCTCGGACTGCTGATCTTCTTCCGCATCCTTCAGGGCGTGGGCGGTGGCGGGCTGGCCCCCGTAGAGCAGGCAATCCTAGTGGATACCTTCCCCGGCGCCAAACGTGCTGCGGCATTCGCGCTCTACAGCATGGCCATTGTGACCGCGCCTGCCGTGGGGCCTCCGCTGGGCGGATGGATTACCGATCACTTCTCCTGGCGCTGGGTATTCTTCATCAACGTCCCTATCGGGATCCTGAGCCTGCTGCTGACCAGCCGTCTGGTCTCTGATCCGCCGCAATTCCTGGAAGAAGTCAGGGCGGCCCGCAGCGGCGGGAAACTCAAGATTGATTACATCGGCATATCGCTTGTCGCCATCGGCTTCGGCGCACTGGAGATCGTGCTCGACAAGGGCCAGCGCGAGGACTGGCTGGAAAGCAGCTTTATCATCGGCGTTCTTGCCATAGCTCTGAGCGCGTTGATTGCGGCCGCGGTCTATGAGTGGCGGCACCACGATCCGGTGGTGGAGATCACGCTTTTCAAGGAACGGAACTTCGCCATCGCGAATGTTCTGTACTTCTGCTTCTTCTTTGTCTTGTTCGGCAGCACGGTCCTCATCCCGCAGGTGCTCCAGGCGCTCTACGGCTACACCGCCACCGACGCCGGCCTGGTGCTGGGCCCGGGCGCGTTCGTCATCGTAATGATGGCGCCGGTTGTGGTCCGGCTGATACCCAGGACCGGAGCGAAAAAGCTCATCGTGATCGGCTCCATCTTCGTCGGCCTGGCGATGTGGCGCTTTGCCTCGCTGGACCTCGGGTCCGACTACCGCGCATATGCGCTGGCGCGGGCGCTGCAAGGCCTGGGACTGGGCTTTTTCTTTGTACCTGTCAGTTCCCTGGCCTATTCCTATCTGCCCTTGAACAAGAACAACAAGGCTTCCAGCATCACCAACCTTTTTCGCAATCTCGGCGGCAGCTTCGGGGTTGCATTCGTAACCACCATGCTGGAGCGGCGCAGCCAGTTCCACCACAGCGTGCTGGTCCAGCATTTGACTCCGGAAAACCCGCTTTTTACACAGAAGGTCAACGCGATGACGCAGTACCTGATCAGCGCGGGGTCCAGCGCCTCCGACGCAGCGCAAAGAGCCCTGGGGCTGGTATCAGCCACGGCGGACCGGCAAGCGGCTTTCCTTGGCTCTCTTGACTGCTTCCGCGTGCTGGGTTGGATTGCGTTGTTCACTCTCTTGCTGGCCCTGGCCGGCAAGCCATTCCACAGCAGCGGTCCGGCGGCGGAACACTGAGGACAGGAGGAGAGATTGAAACACATTCACAACATCGTCATCATCGCGTGTCTGGCTACGGTAGGCGCGTTCGCGGCCGCGCAGAGCTCAGCGCCCTTTGAACTGGGCAGCATTGCCACGCCGCGGACCATCAATCCTGCGGCCAACAGCACCACGCCGAGTTCGCTGGCAGGACAGCAGCAAAATCCCTTTCTCGGCAGCGTACCCTCAGGACCGATCAGCGACAAGCCGATTGACCTTTCCCTGGAAGATGCCATCGCGCGGGGTCTGCGCTTCAATCTGGGGGTGATCGAAAATCAGGCGGCTCTACGGCAGGCGCAGGCGCAGAAGCTGCGCTCGCTCTCGGCCATGGTTCCCAGTGTCTCCGCGCTGCTGCGCCAGAACCTGGACAATCTCAACCGGGTGGCCATTGACCTCAAAGTCCCGGGCAAACCGGACGCTACCGGCCAGTTCGCGTACCAGGAAGGTTATCTGGCTTTTTCCGATACCGGCCTGGGCCTGAGTTCGCTCTATCAATATCGCGCGTCGCGTCAGGCAGCCGAGGCGCAAAGACTTTCGCTCGAAGACGCTAGAAACGTGGTCGCGCTGGCAGCGGGCACCGCCTACCTTCAGGTGGAAGCCAGCGAGTCACGGGTGGTCACGGCCGAGGCGGAACTTGCCTCGGCGCGCGAACTGGAAGAGCAGGCACTCAATCGCGTGCACTCCGGCCTGGCGGCCGAGATTGAAGGTTTCCGGGCGACAGTGCAACGGCAAACCAGCGAACAGCGCCTGACCGTCGCCGCCGCGAACCTGGAAAAAGACCGGCTCACTCTGGCGCGCATCATCGGCCTGCCCGGAGGTCAGCAGTTCACCACCACCAGCAAAGCCCGATACCGGCCATGGACCGGTGGCGATCTTCAGACGGCGCTCCGCCAGGCCCGCATTGGCCGGGCCGACCTGAAAAGCGCCGCCGCGGCCGCCGAGGCATCGCAGCTCGGCAAGCGGGCCGCGCAACTGGAGCGCGTGCCCGGTCTCAGCCTGAACGGCTATTACGGCAGCATCGGAACAAACCTTGGCCGGTCAGATGCGACCTATTCGGTGGTGGCAACGGTTTCTCTTCCCATCTTTACTGGCGGCCGCATTCGATCGGAGATACAGGATGCGTCAGCGCAACTCGATCGCAGGCAGTCGGAGCAAGCCGACCTGCTGGGCCGCGTGGACTACGAGGTGCGGAATGCCTTCACCGACCTTAAGGCGGCGGAGAGCGCGGTCCACGTTGCGGAAGAAAACAGCGAACTGGCGCAACGCACTCTGGCCCAGGCGCGCGACCGCTTTCTCAACGGCGTGACCAACAATCTTGAAGTCACGCAGGCGCAGCAGGACGTGGCTGCCGCCAATGAAAACTACATTTCCAGTCTTTTCGCGCACAACCTCGCCAAACTTGCGTTGCTGCGCGCCCTGGGATCGGCACAAAAAGACGTCACCAGATATTTCGGAGGAAACTGAGATGGCCAGCCAACCGCAGCAAGCGCAACCGGAACTCGTCCCCAACAACAACGAAGAGCAAGTTTTAAGACTGGAGGAAGCGCCCGCGCCGGGGAATCCTTTGCTGGCAATCATCAGGCGCCATCGCCGGCCGGTGCTGCTGGGAGCAGCGCTCCTGCTTCTGGTACTGAGCGCGTCGGCATGGTCTTATCTTGCCTCTTATGAATCAACCGACGATGCCCAGGTAGATGGTCATCTGCATCCCGTGAGCGCCCGCATCAGCGGGACCATCATCCGGGTGAACCCGGACGTTGAAGACAGCCATTACGTCCAGGCCGGCACGGTGCTGGCGGAGATTGATCCTGCCGATTTCGAAGCCGAACGTGACCGCGCCCGGGCTGACTATGATCGCCTGACCGCGAGTTCCCTGGCGGCAGAAAAGGACATCACGGTCGTTGCCTCTGGGAGTGAAGGCCATCTGCAAATGGCGGCTGCGGCTGTCAGCGAAGCTGGGGAGTCCGTGGCTTCGGAACAAGCTTCCCTGGAGGCGTCAAAGGCGCGGCTGGCGCAGGCGCAAGCCAATTTTAAACGCGCGGAGACCGATCGCCAGCGTTACCAGCGCCTTCTCGCGAGGCATGAGATCTCGCAATCGGAATACGACCGGGCCGCCACGGAAGCAGCCACCGACGGCGAGGCGGTCGCGGCAGGGCGCGCGGAAATCGCCGCCGCCAGGGAACGCATTGCCCAGGCGCAAAGCCGTCTGGCGCAGCGTAAAGCTGACTTGCTGGCAGCAGGCTCGGCGCCGCAACAGATTGCCGCCTCCCGCGCGAAAGCTGCCGCCGCGGTTTCTGACGCTGCCCGGGCCAAAGCCCAGCTCACCACGGCGCAACTCAACCTGGGCTACACCCGGATCGTCGCCCCAGTCAGCGGCATTATCGGCCGCAAGATGGTGGAAGCCGGCCAGCGCGTCCAACCCGGCCAGCAGTTGCTCACCATCATCCCTGTTGACGATCTTTGGATCACCGCCAATTTCAAGGAGACGCAATTGCGGAAGATGAAGTCCGGCCAACCGGTCACCGTGCATGCAGATGCTTCCGGACTCGACTATCGCGGTCATGTTGATTCCCTGGGCGGGGCCACCGGCTCCCGGTTCAGCCTGCTGCCGCCGGAAAATGCCAGCGGCAATTACGTGAAGGTGGTGCAGAGGGTGCCCGTCCGCATTCTGCTGGAAGCGGGCGAAAATCAGGACCATCGTCTCCGTCCCGGAATGTCCGTCGAGGCCGCCGTTAGGCTGCGCTGACCGAACCCAGTGACTGTCGCCGAAAGATGCAGGCGAGGGGGCCGGGCGGAGTGACCGCTCAGCCCCTTGCCGTAACGTCTCCTGCCCTTATGCCATCTAATCTGAGTGACGTGGCTCACAGTATTTCGGAATGCTGGAAACTAAGCTGGACCACGGGGTTGACGGCCTGCCCTTCCTTCTGATGTCTGCTGCCCAGGCCCGTTACCAAGGTTTTGTGGTGACTTGGAAACTCTTAAGCGTTTGGAGTATAAAGAAATGTTGCGCACAGAGACACTTCCTGTACAAGAAGAGAAGACAGAAAACGGCACAAACACCATGTCAACCAGCACTGTTACTCCCAAGGGTCTAGAAGGCATTGTCGCGGCCAGTTCCTCCATCTGTTATATCGACGGAGAGGCCGGCGTATTGGCGTATCGCGGCATAGACATCCATGAGCTTGCCCAGAAGTCCACGTTTGAGGAAACCTGCTACCTGTTGTGGTTCGGCAAACTGCCTACGCGCGCGGAACTGGCCGACCTGAACCAGCGGCTGGCGGCGGAGCGGAAGATGGATCCTGCCATCTTCGAACTGATGAAAGGGCTGCCCAAAACCGCCATTCCCATGGAAGTTCTGCGGACCGCCGTGTCCGCACTGTCGCCTTATGACTCGGAAGCGGAGAAAATGGACCATGGCGCCAATGTGCGCAAGGCCATCCGCCTTACCTCGCAGATTGCCATGATCGTGGCCGGCTATGACCGCATCCGCAAAGGCAAGCCGGTGGTCCAGCCGGATCCTTCGCTTTCCCACGCCGGCAATTTCCTGCTCATGCTGAACGGCGTCAAGCCTTCGCCCACGGCGGAAAAGGCCCTGGACGTGGCCCTGATCCTTCATGCCGACCATGAATTGAACGCCTCGACTTTCGCCGCGCGCGTGATCGCGGCCACACTTTCCGACATGCATTCGGCGATTACCGGCGCGATCGGCGCGCTGAAAGGTCCGCTGCACGGCGGAGCCAATGAAGCCGTGATGCGCATCCTGTTCGATATCGACAAAAAAGGCCAGGACCCGGTCGCCTATGTGAAAGACATGCTGGCCAACAAGAAGAAGGTCCCGGGATTCGGCCATCGTGTGTACCACACGGAAGACCCGCGGGCCACGCACCTGCGCCGGATGTCGCACGACCTGGGGCAGGACGCGAATCCCAAGTGGTATGACATGTCAGCGGCCATCGAGAAGTACATCAAGACCGACAAGCACCTGAACGCCAACGTGGACTTCTACTCGGCTTCAACCTACACCACTCTGGGTCTGGATGTGGACCTGTTCACGCCAGTATTTGCCCTTTCCCGCATCAGCGGCTGGGCGGCGCACGTGATCGAGCAACTGGATGACAATCGCCTGATTCGCCCGCGCGCCGACTATATTGGCCCCAAACATCCCAACCGCTATATCCCGATTGAGCAGCGGTAGAAAGCCAGCAATCAGCAGTTGGTCAGTCAGCATTCAGCCCCTGAAGGGAAATCTTCAGGGGCTGATTTTTTCTGTGAGCCCGCCGGGCGGAAGCGAGCGCTGAATGCTGAGCGCTCGGGAAGCGTAAAATGAGACCATGCGTCGCGTTTATCTTGACAATAACGCAACCACGCCTGTTCTGCCCGAGGTGTTTGAGGTCATGAAGCCCTTCTACCTGGAGCAGTTCGGGAATGCTTCTTCCATCCACCAGTACGGCCAGCACGCGCGCGCGGCGGTGGAGAAGGCCCGGGCATCCGTGGCAGCGCTGCTGAATGCGCGTCCCGCGGAGATTGTTTTTACCAGCGGCGGAACGGAAGGCGACAATGCCGCCATCTTTGGACTCACGGGAAAAGGCGACCACATCATCACTTCCGCAATCGAGCATCACGCCGTCCTCAATACCTGCAAGCGCCTGGAGCAGATGGGCTGCGAAGTAACGTGCATCCCGGTGAATGACCGCTGCGAGGTCAATCCGGAAGAGGTGCGCAAGGCATTGCGGCCCAACACACGGCTCATCAGCATCATGATGGCCAACAATGAAACGGGCGTGCTCCAGCCGGTGGAAGAGATTGGAAAGATCGCCCGCGAAGCTGACGTCTTCTTCCACACGGACGCTGTGCAGGCCGCGGGCAAGGTCCCCATTGACGTGCAGAAGATCGGCTGCGACGTGCTTTCAATTTCAGGGCACAAGATCCACGCTCCGCAAGGCACCGGAGCCATGTACATCCGGCGGGGGACGCTGATGCAGCCGCTGATTTATGGCGGCAGCCATGAGCGCCAGCGCCGCGCCGGCACGGAAAACCTGCCCGGCATTGTGGGTCTGGGCAAGGCCGCCGAACTTGCGCAGGAATGGCTGAACACGGGCGGGCCGGCGGCAATGGCCGCGATGCGCGACCAGCTGCAAAATCAGGTGCTGTCCAAATTGGAGGCCGCGGGAGTCAACGGCGGAGGTGCGCCGCGCGTTCCCAACACCACCAACCTGTGGTTTGATTACATTGAAGGTGAGGCGCTGGTGATTGCGCTCGACCTGAAGGGGCTGGCCGTCTCCAGCGGAGCCGCGTGTTCTTCAGGCGCCATTGAGCCATCGCACGTGCTGCTGGCCATGGGGCTGTCCCATGAGCGCGCACGGTCCAGCGTGCGCATCAGCCTGGGCAAGCAGACCACGCAGGAAGACATCGACTTCGCGATTCAAGTGCTCCCGGAGACCGTGGGCAGGTTGCGCGAGATTTCGCCTCTCTACAAAAAGGTCCAGGCCGTCTAGGCGCTCCGGGCCGAATAGGGCCGGAGCAATCGCTGGTTGAGGATCTCGCGGACACGCACCGCGATGTCCCGGAGTTGAAACGGCTTCTGAATAAATGCCGCTCCAGACTGGCGCAGCGCCTCTTCCAGCACCGCATGATCAAAGTAGCCTGACATGAACAGCACGCGCGTGTCCGGCCGCATACTGGCAATAGAAAGCATCAGGTCGCGTCCGCTGCCGCCGGGCATGACCAGGTCCGTGATCAGCAGGTCTATGTTGCTCTGAGTGGCGGCGATGTATTCTGCCTCGGCTGCATTGGAGGCTTCATGGACAATGTAGCCATACTTGTCCAGATACTCCGCAATCATGCCGCGCAAGACCGGTTCATCCTCCACCAGCAAAACGGTTTCTGAACCATGCAAATCTGAGGGCTCGCCGGCTTTTGCCTGTGCTTCCGCCCGGTCCGCTGTCCGCGGGAAATAGAGCATGAATGTTGTGCCGTGGCCCGGTTCGCTTGTAACTGAAATGTTCCCGCCAGCTTGCTGAACGATCCCGTATACGGTAGCCAGTCCCAGTCCGGTGCCTTTCCCGCGTTGCTTGGTGCTGAAGAATGGCTCAAAGATGTGCGGGAGCGACTCAGCGTCTATGCCCCCTCCAGTGTCACGAAAGGTCAGCTTTACAAACTCGCCGGCCGGCTCCCCGGGCTTGCCGCTGTTTAAGGTGACATTCTCTGTGCGAATCATGATGGCGCCGCCATAGGCCATGGCATCGCGGGCATTGGCCGTCATGTTGATCAGGATCTGGTCAACCTGAGTGGGATCCAGCCTGGTAAGCCAGAGGTCACTCGCCAGTTCGGTTTCGATCTTGATGTCTTCGCCCACCAGCCGCCGCAGCATGCTGCGCAATGAGTCAATAATCGTATTGAGGTCTGAGGGACGCGGTTGCACCAATTGCTGCCTGCTGAATGCCAGCAATTGCCTGGTCAGGGAGGACGCCTTGATACCGGCATCCAGCACCTGCCGCAACAGATGCGTGCCGACAGGGTTCTCCGTCAGATATTCCTGAAGCAGTTCGGTAGAGCCGCGGATGATGGTAAGAAGGTTATTGAAGTCATGGGCAATCCCGCCGGCGAGCCGGCCCACAGCTTCCATCTTCTGGGCCTGGCGCAGTTGCTCTTCCAGTTTTCTCTTTTCAGACACATCGCGACTCACCGCCGCCATGGCAGTCAATCTTCCCGACTGGTCAAAGATGCCAAAGGCAAGAACGTCTGTGAGCGTCTGCTCGCCGGTTTTAATGTTTCGCAGCCGGACTTCTCCTTCCCATACCTGCCCGGGCCGGAGCGAAGGAAGCACCTCATTCTGTATCCGCCAGTGCTCGTCCTGAGGAATAAAATCGAACAGAGTGGTTCCGGCGAGTTCGGAATCATCATTGATGCCCACCATGGCCTGGCCGGCGCGGTTCGCAAACAGAAGCTTGCCTGTCGGATCGCAGAGTCCTATGAGGTCCGGGCTGTGTTGAATGATCGCAATCAGCTTGTCCCGCTCCTGTTCCGCCTTCTTGCTTTCTGTCACATCCAGGACCATCCCTGTGAATCGGGCCAGTCTGCGCCCGGCCCCCTGCCCCAAGAAAAACGACCTTCCTCTGGCGATGATCCACCGGGTGGTCCCGTCAGGCCAGATGATTCGGTAATGAACGTCATATTCGCTGGCGATCGCGGGGTCCTTGGCCCGGGATATGGCCAGCTCCACCATGGACCGGTCTTCAGGATGAACGCGAGAGAGAAAGCCGTACAAATCAACATTCTGGCCGGCCGGCAAACCGAGGATTTTAGAGGCGCGTTCTGACCACTTCGTCTCGTTGGTATCGGGATAGTAGTCAAACGTGCCCATTCCGGCCGATTCCACGGCCAGCCGCAGTCGCTCGTCCGCTTCCGCCAACTCTGCCGAAGCTTTCTTCCGG
>DATIWA010000182.1:0-6432 GCA_035465515.1 Candidatus Limnocylindrales bacterium
GTTCGACCCGCAGGCCCGGCGCTACGTCGCATCGCCTGAGTTGTCCGGGCTCACCAACGCCCGCCCCGATCCCAAAACCAGAACGGTGTACTCCTTCACCAACATGGATTGCCTTTACTGTTATGAGAAAAAGAATTACGCATGGAAGGACGGACGGCTGGAGTTGGCAAGGGTTGAAACCATGACGGTGGATCCGCTCACCGGCCCCGGCAGCGGCGCATGCAACTTCGTCCTCAGCATTCAAGAGCCCCAAAATGGCAAGCTCAAGCTGGTAAGCAGCGAACGCGTCAATAGTTCAGGCGTGCGCTGTATTGCAAGGGATTGAAGCTGCCGTCAACTGGTGGAAGTGGTTGCAAGCTCCTTTTGTTTGGGCTTTTCGCCCCCCGCTGCGGGTCGCTCCAGGATCTCCTTCAGCCACCGCGCCACCGGGCTCCGCCGCACAAAGTGCAGCTTGATCTCTTCCGGCGTCACCAGGATCCATTCGTCATAAAGCGGATAAGGCTCGCCATCCGGCCCCACCGCGCGTACCTCAACCCGCCCTGCCCGAATGCGATATTCATCGCCCGGAAAACCATCTTTTGGATAAACCTTCAGGTGCTGCTCGCATGAAAGAACCGCCACTCTCTCCTCCGACGCGTACGTAAGTGTTCAGCAAAACAATAACGGGAACCGCAGCGCCTCACTGTGATGGCCGTCATCTGTGTGCGTGATTTATTCCCTCAATCCTGATTACGATTCCGCTAAGTTTTGCCCCGGGCAATATCGCCCAGCGCCGCGCCGGTCACCCGAACATAATCATCGGGACTGAGAATGATCTGCGTGCCGCGCACCCCGGCGGAAATGGAAATCCTGTCCCACAACTGAATGGTTTCGTCCGCGTAGACGGGGAACGCCTTCTTTGCCCCCGGCACGGTGACTCCGCCGCGTATGTATCCGGTCAGCGGATGCACTTCCTTGAGCGGGACAAGTTCCACCCTGCGGTCGCCCGATGCCGCGGCCAGGGCCTTGAGATCGAGCTCTGAATTCCCTGGAATCACGGCGAAGCACGGCCCGTTGCGGTCGCCGCGCGCCAGCAGGGTCTTGAACACCTGCTCCGGAGGCATGCCGATCTTCGCCGCCACTGATTCCGCCGCCAAGTCTTCTGGATCTACCTCGTATGCCCGCAGCTCATACGGGACTCCCAGGCCCTCCAGCAGACGTACGGCGTTGGTCTTCATAGGGAAGATGAAACATGCGCCCCTTTGCTATTTCTTTTTGGGCGCTTTTTTTGCCGCTTTTTTGGCCAGCGGCTTCTTCGCCGGTTTTGCGGCAGCCGGTTTCGCCGCTGCCTTCTTCGCCGCGGGCCTTTCTTTTGCCGTCGCTTTGGGCGCTGCCTTTACCGCTTTCGCCGGCTTCTGCGGCGCGGGAGCTTTGTTCGGGACCTCTGTTGCAACCGGCCCTGGCGCAGCTTTGGCTGCAGTTCCAACCTGCGGAGCAGCAGGTGGCGTGGGAGCGCCTGCCGCCGCTGCCAGCAGCGCTTTGGGCTTTCGCCCGCGCTTCTTCGGTCCGCCGACCGGCTGTTCACCCGGGGCCCCGGCAGCAGCTTCTTTTTTCGCCGCGCGACCGCGCCGGGGTGGCGGAGGCGGAGGAGGAGGCTCCGGCGGCGAATACGGTGTCAGATATTTGACGATCTCATTGTGCGAGCGCAGCTTTCCATCCAGCAACATGAGGAAAGCTTCGTCCATGATCTTTTTGTACTCCGGAATTTCCGGCGTGATCCGCATCTCCGCCATTTCCGGAAATGGCAGCTTTTGTTTCACTTGCGGCCATTTATTCAGAAAGTTCTTGATCTTCTGCTCCACCGCTGCCGGCCGCGAGGTGATGGCCGTAAACAGCAGCGTTTCCGGCCGGCTCTGCATCAGGAATTTCCACGTTGCCGAAGGCAGCGCCAGGTCTTTGGCCATCAGACGCTTGGCGAAATCCTTGGCTTCATCCTCCAGGTGGCGCCAGCGCTCCACAAATCCTTTGCTCGGGATTTGTTTTTGTATCCCTGCGATCTCCTTGTCGCTCAGCTTCCGGGTCAGGTAGTACATCACGATCGGGCTGGCATCCGGGTTCAGGCCCACGTCCTGCAACTGCTGCTTGACCTTGAACATGTGCGAGAGACCGGACGAATCCACCTTGGCCACCGAGAGATGCGGCACCAGCACCTTCAGCCAGCCTTCTTTTTCCAGGGCCTTCAATACTTCAACAGGCTGGTCCTCATGCGCCAGTTGCTCGACCTCATGTCCCAGCGCCCGGTCCGAGATATTCTCAATGTAGTTGTTTTCCTTGGCAGCGTCATAGCGCGCCTGTGTGCGTTCTTCCAGCGTCCAATGGAACCTTGTGCAAAGCCGCGTGGCCCGGATCAGCCGGGATGGGTCCTCGTAAAACGCATAGTTGTGGAGCACCCGCAATACTTTGGCCTCGATGTCGGCCACGCCATTGAAGGGATCGGTCAGCAGCCCGCGCGAGCCGGGATTCAGCGAGAGCGCCATTGCATTCACCGTGAAATCGCGGCGGCGCATATCGTCGTAAATCGTTCCCGGAGTGACCTCGGCCGGTTTGCCCGGCTTCTCGTAGCGCTCAAAACGCGTGCTCGTTACTTCCGCGCGTACGTTCCCCGGCAGCAGCAACATGATCGTGCGTGTCTGTTCATCCACGCCTTCGGTGACTGCTCCGGCTTTTTCAAAGTCCTTCTGGAGTTTCAGCGCGTTTCCCTGCACTGAAAAATCAAGATCGCGAATGATGAACCCGCTGATGATGTCGCGAACTGCGCCACCGGTGAGAAATACGTTCATCTCGTGCGCGCGAGCCACGTCCGTCACCAGCCCCAGCGCCCGCTGCTGGTCCGGCGTCAGCCGGGTTTCCATGAGATATATAAAGTCCGCCATCAGCTCAGAAGCACACCTTAACCCTCCCGGTTTGCACCAGGCTTGGTGCTTCCCTCTCCTGGGTCTTCCGTAAGTTGCACGTTATACAAGACTTAGATGGTTTACTGCTGGGCCCGCACAAACCCGAAACAATATCACAAACGTTAACCCTTTGGCTACCCTCGACGCAGATTCGCTCATGCCGCCTTTGATGCCTCCTCAATCAGTGCGAGAATCTCCCTTGGACATGCCTTCAACTCACAAGAAAGTGATTGTTCGCAAGACGGGCCGCGATTCCCTCACCGGCTACGTCTCCCCTGCCCACTTCATCGTTGAAGGCAAGCTTGAGTTGCTGAACCAGTCAGGGAAAGTGATATTGATTGACCTTGAAGAGGTCAAAAGCGTGGATTTCGTGCGCGATTTCAACGATTCCTCAGGCCCCGGACGCAAAACCTTCACCACCCGGCCGCGCACGGAGGGCCTTTGGGTCCGGCTCAGGTTCAGTGACAACGACGTTCTTGAGGGCATGATGCCCAACGATCTCATCCAGGTCGCTCCGGAAGGCTACCTCATCACTCCGCCGGATACGCGCGGAAACATCCAGCGCGTCTTTGTCCCCAAATCGGCGCTGGAAGAGATGAGCGTGCTCGCCGTAATCGGCCGTCCGGAGTCGCGGCGCAAAGCGGCCGCCGCCGAAGATGCCCGCCAGGAACGCCTCTTTACCGAGCAATAAGCCTGACAGTTAAGCTTCTGACCCTTTACAATCACGGGTTGCACATGAAGCTGAAGGACATCGCACAGAAACTCGGCGCCTCCCTGCATCCTCCCGCCGCCGACCTCGACATCACAGGTGTCGCCGCCATTGAGTCCGCCACCCCCGGGCAGATCACTTTCATCGCCAACCCGAAATACGCGGCGGCCGCGAAAACCACGCAGGCATCCGCCATCATCGTGGATGAAAAGTTTCCCGACATTGACAAGCCGGCTCTGCGCACCCGCAACCCGCAGTTCGCGTATGCCCGCGCGGTTGAGCTGTTCTATCAGCTTCCGCGTTATGCTCCCGGTATCCACCCCACGGCAGTGGTTGATCCCTCCGCAAAAATCGGCTCCAATGCGTCAATTGGCCCTTACGCGGTAATCGACGCCGGAGTCGTGATCGGCGAAAACTGCACTCTGCTCCCGCACGTGGTGATTTATCGCGGCGCGAAGATCGGCAACAACTTTTTTGCCCATTCCCACGTCTCGGTGCGCGAGTTTTGCGAGATCGGCGACAACGTCCTGCTTCACAACGGCGTGGTGATCGGGGCGGACGGCTTCGGCTTCGCCAAAGACGACCAGGGCCGCTGGTACAAGATCCTGCAATCAGGCAAAGTGGTGATTGAGGACAACGTCGAGGTCCAGGCCAATTCCTGCATTGACCGTGCCAGTCTGGGCGAGACCCGCATTGGCCGCGGCGTGAAAATTGATAACCTTGTTCAAGTTGGCCATAACTGCACCGTCGGCGAAAATTCCATGCTGTGCGCCCAGGTTGGACTGGCGGGGTCCACGGAAATTGGCAAAAATGTCATCCTCGCCGGCCAGGTCGGCGTCGCTGGTCACTGCAAAATCGGCGATGGCGCCATTGCCACAGCGCAGACCGGCATCCCCAATGACGTTGGGCCCGGCAAACTGGTCAGCGGCTATCCGGCCATTGATAACCGGCAGTGGCTGCGCAGCGTGGCCGTCTTCAATAAATTGCCGGAGCTGGCCAGGGCAGTCCGCAAACTGGCCGGCGGCAAAGAAGAAGTTTAGGAACACTGATGACTGACGGCCGCACCGAAACCGCAAAGAAACCGATTCGCGTTCTCCTGCTGGACGACCGCCATGACAATCTGATCCTGCGCGCCGCCATTCTGCGCGGCCATGGATATGAAGCCGTCACTTCGGCTTCGGTGGAAGAAGCTGAAACCCATCTCGGCGCGATTGATATCGCCGTTCTCGATTACCACCTGGGCGCCGGCAAATTCGGCACCGAAGTTGCCCAGTCTCTGCGCGACAAGCGCCCCGAAGTCCCCATCATCATTCTCTCCGCCACTCTGGAACGCAAATTCGGCGGCGTGGAAGATATGCACCTGCTCAAAGGCTACAGCTCAGTGGATGATCTGCTGGCGGCGCTCCGTTCCTTTGAAGCCAAACGCCGCGGCAAGCCCGTTGTGGTGAACGCCCGCGATTTCTTCTATTCCCGGATCGCCATGGCCATGGGCGACGATGTGGTCCTTGAGGTCCTCGATCGCGACGGCAACTGGCAGTATGTGAACGAATACTTCGCCCGGCTTTACGACAAAAAGCGCTCCTGGTTTAACGGCAAGAACCGTTTTGAGGAATTTCCCGAGCTTCGCGGCGACTGGCAGGACATTATTCGTACCGTGGCCGATACCCGGGAGACCTATGTGGACCGCAGCTTCCGCGGCCTGCCTCATCTCCCCAGCAAGAAACATCGCCGCTGGAACTGGAACATCCTGGTCTTCCCATTGAAACTGCATGACAACCGCAATGGCGTGGTTCTGAGCGCCCGGGTGATCGAAAAGAAATGAAACTGTTCAGGTTTTCCCTGCTATTGGTCTTCGCAGCGGTGTTGTCCGGCTGCCGCTCGCGCGTGGTGCTCGTCAACCTCGTCAACACCAGCGCGCAGCCGCTCCATACCATTGTGGTTGACTACCCCGGCGCCACCTTCGGCGTTGACCGCCTTGACCCCGGCAAGACCTATGAATATCCCATCAAGCCCCTGCAAACCGGGCCGTTGAAGGTCCAGTTCGCTGACGCCGCGGGAAAGCCCCACAGCTTCACGGGCCCAACCTTGCAGAAGAATGAAGAAGGAATGCTCGAGGTCAAACTGGACCAGGAGAATGCAGCCGCCAGCCTGCACCCATTGGAGCGCTGACCCGGTTTATGCGCCATCCTGCATCCCTGCAGCAAGTCGCCGGTCATCACGGATCGAAGATCGCCGGCTTTTTCCAGGCCGCCCTCGGCCACCAGTACGGCCAGGGCGTTTGCCGTTAGCTAATTCTGGTGAGACTTCCTGCCAGCAGATTTCGAGGCCGCCACTCCCCGAACCGATCAGGCAACGTCACGCCAGGCAACGAAATCACAGCATTCCAAGGCGGTGGGTGAAGATATGGCAGATCAGGACAATCAGGCTGCTTTAAAGCAGCACTGGGCGGCGTCGGCCTCCGGAGACCTGGAGACCGAGCACAACATCTACGATGACAACGTGCTCTGTGAATATCCCCAGTCGGGTGAGAGGATCCGTGGCCGTCGCAATTTACAAGCCTTGCGCGGACACCATCCCGGAAAACCTGCCGGCTTCAACGTCCGTCGCATTGTGGGCTCCGGAAATCTCTGGGTGACGGAATACGTGATCACCTACGAGGGTAAGCCTTTCCAGACCGTCAGCATCATGGAGTTCAAAGACGGCAAGGTCATCCATGAAACTCAGTATTTCGCCGAGCCGTTCGCCGCGCCGGCAGATCGACGACAATGGGTCGAACAGCCGGCTTGATGT
>DATIWA010000183.1:0-9380 GCA_035465515.1 Candidatus Limnocylindrales bacterium
CAATGCTGGAGGATTCTGGCTTGAGCCGCCGCACCCGGCCAATAGGAGAACACCACAAAGTAACAACCACGGATGGAAAATAGCTCTGGCGCATATATGTATGTCCTCAGGTGGGCGTCGTAATCCATTACGGGACTAAGAAGAAGTAAGATTCGTAAAGATACTACAAACTATTGTTTCTAAGAGGCCTTTCATTGCGGAGCCTCAGGGCGCGGGAGGCCGCGAAGTTGTGCTTTGGTAATTGCGATTTTTGCCTTGAGCCAGCTTTCCCGGCCCTCGCCATCCAATTCTCGCGGCGCAATTAAAGGCGCAACTCACCTGCTCACCCACTCGTTACAAACACGTCTGAGTTAGAGCATAATGATTCGGCAACTTACGTCCTTCGAGGAGTCTTCCTGATGCGCAAATTTTTCCCGCTGCCTGCGGTGCTCTGCATGATGTTGATAGCAGGAATTTCCCTGCAAGCTTCCGGGCCGTCGTCGCCGCCCGAACCGGCTTCACCGGCGCAGGACGGCACCATGCCCGCGCTGGCGGCCATCGCCGGCCAGGGGATGATGTCCACCGAATCGTATGACGATCTGGAAGAGCTCTCCGACTACATTGGGCCTCGCCTGACCGGATCGCCGGAGGCGGCGAAGGCGGTGGAGTGGGGGATGCAGAAGATGAAAGCCATGGGCCTGGAAAACGTGCATGCGGAGAAATGGCAGATTTCGCATGGCTGGACGCGCGTCTCTGCCAGCGCGGAGCTGCTTGCGCCGGTGCATCGCCGTCTCAGCATTGATTCGATGGGATGGGTGGGCTCAACTCCCGCAGGCGGCGCGGAAGCCGAGGTGGTCACGGTGAACGTGCTGAAACTGGACGAAGAGATGAAGGAACATGCGGCGTCATGGGCGGGCAAGGTGCTGCTCATCGTGCGCAAGGGCACGCCGCCCGCGGGGCCGGCCGCCGTCGGACTGTTTGTGAAATTCGGCGAGTTCATCAAGACGGCGAAGGCATCGCATGCCGTGGCGATCATCGGCGGGCAGGGAGGCTCAGCAGCGGCGGGAATGCATCTGACGCATACCGGGGCCATGGGGTTTGACACGTACTATGACATTCCCATCGTCAGCATGATCGCCGAAGACCAGGAGCAGCTGGAGCGGTTTGAGGACCAGGGCAAGACCGTACGCATCAAGATTGACGTTCAGAACAAAGTGACCAGCGGCCCGGTGGATTCGGCCAATGTCGTGGGCGAGATCCGCGGCACGGAGCACCCGGAACAGGTAGTGGTGGTGGGCGGGCACCTGGACTCCTGGGACCTGGCAACGGGCACAACCGACGACGGCTGCGGCGTGGCGACCACGCTTGGCGCAGCCAAAGCCATCAGGCTGAGCGGGTTTAAACCCAAACGCACCATCCGCTTTGTGCTGTTTACCGGCGAAGAACAGGGACTGCTCGGTTCCCTTGCGTACACCAAAATGCACAAAAACGAACTCTCCAACCACGTGGCCGCGCTGGTACTCGACAACGGCCAGGGCGCCGTGGTGAAGCTCAACATGGGCGGGCGTGAAGACCTGGTCCCCGCCATGGAGAAATTCGCGGAGTCGGTGAAGGCTTTTGGAGAACTGGGCGTGGACGACAAGACTGTTTTTGGCACCGACGCGGGACCGTTTATTCTTGCCGGCCTGCCCGGGATCAACATGGACCAGGATTCGCCGGAGTACAAATACACGCATCACTCGGCGGTGGATACCTTCGACAAGGTGAAGCCCGATCTGCTCATCCGCGACTCAACCATGATGGCGCTGACCGCGTTCTGGATGGCCGACCGGCCGGAGCGCCTGGCCAGTCCATGGCCTCCGGAAAAGACGGCCAGAATGCTGACGGAAAAACATAATGATGTTTTCCTGAAGGCAATCGGGATATGGCCGTTTGGCGATCTGGGAAAAGAACCCGAAGGTCAGCCCGCGGCGGCAGGCAATAAAGGGAATCAGTAGCCCTTTCAGCTAAACCAAAACGGCCCTTCGCCGGGCATGCATCGCGCCGGGAGAAGGGCCGTTTACTTTTGCGTGCCGGAGACCGGATTACGGTCCCACGCAATCTCCCGCGAAAACGCTTCGAGCAGGGAGCCGGGATCAACCCCTTCTTCCCGGAGCCGGCGCAGGCTCATGGCGTCATGACGCTTGGCCAGCCGGACATTTTTTTCGTCGCGCAGCAGCGGGCAATGGAAGTAGCTCGGCGTTGAATAATGCAGGGCCTCAATGAGCAGCAGTTGGCGAGCCGTGCTGCGCAGCAAATCGGCGCCGCGCACGACTTCAGTAATCCGCATGGCTTCGTCATCCACCACCACGGCGAGCTGGTAGGAGGGGATATCGTCACGACGCCAGACCAGGAAATCGGAAAAGTCGGGGCCGGCGGTGAAACTCTGGGGGCCGAAGTTAAGATCGTTGAATGCGACGGGCCGTCCGTCGGGCACCTTGAAACGCCAGCTTACGCCTGCGGGAGTTTCCCATTCGCGCGCCTGCGGAAGCTTGGTCCGGCAGGCGCCGGGGTAATGGATCTCGTCATCGTCTTCGTGCGGGGCGGAGAGCGACTGTTCCAGGTCCTTGCGGGAACAGGTGCAGGGGTAGATGAAGCCGCGGTCGCGCAAGATGCGCCATGCCGCGAGGTAGAAACTGCGGCGCCGGCTTTGTGAGTACGGCCCAAAGTCTCCGCCGGCGTCAGGGCCTTCATCCCAGTCCAGGCCAAGCCAGCGCAGGTCTTCATACATGGCCTGCACAAATTCCGGCTTGCAGCGCTGGTAATCCAGGTCTTCATTGCGGAAAACAAGGCGGCCTGCGGCGGCCCGGGCGCGCCGGTATGCGACCCAGAAGGTGCGGGCGTGGCCGAGATGGAGGAAGCCGGTGGGCGAAGGCGCAATGCGTCCGCGATACAAGCGGACTGCGGATGCGCCGGTATCCAAAGCTATTTGGGCCGTACCGCGACCAGGTCAGGCACCGCATTGGCGCCATTGAGGTTTAACTGGATCTGGAAGTCGTCTGTGGCGGTCAGCAGATTGATGCGATGGAGTTCGTTCGATCCTGCCACGCCGACCCAGACAGTGTTCCCGTCGGGCGTCATACCGCCGGAGAGCGCTTCCGTGGCCCCGGCGGCAAGGGGAATGATTCCCGGGCCGCCGCCCGGAATGGCCGCGGCAATTTCGGGGAGGCCCTGCGGCAGGACAATAATGTGCGCGCCGTTGGAACCAACCAGAAGCTGGCGCGCGGTGATTGCGCCCAGGCCAAAGTCAATCACCTGGTCGGAGTAGGTCACCGGAACAGGGCAGAAGGAGGCGCTGTCATCCGGCACGGTTGCCGTCTCGATATCCAGCCCGGTAGAGTTCGCCGCCACAAGAATATTGGCGTTGCGCACGGCATCCACGAGCTGCACGGCGCTGGTGGCAGGCACGGTGGTGGCGGGTGAGTTGTCACAGACATTGAAGGCGCTCAGCCCCGACCCGTTGGCCAGGTAAACCAGCTGGTCGGAAGACAGCGGCACCAAGTCCAGAGGCGAGCCGGCCAGGGCCAGGGTGCGCAAGGTCTGGAAGGGAGAGTACACGTAAACGCTGCCGTTGTTCGCAGCGATATAGGCCCTGAAACCGTCGTAATCAAACTTAGCGGCCACGGCGCCGGGCAGAATAAAAGTCTGCAGCGTATTTGCGCTCTGGTCAAAGACGAAAATGCGCTGTGACGGGGCGGCGCTCTGGTAGATCACGTTGGACACGATGGCTTTGGTGCCATCCGGTGACACGGCCAGGACTTTTCCGACGGCATCAGCGTCCACCAGGGTGGCTGTGTTGGCCAGGGGGTCCAGGGCCACGAGTCCGGAAGTGGTGCCCACATACGCCTTGATTCCATTGGGCTGGAAGACAATTGAGTTGGCCGCGCCGGGCAGATTGATGGCCGTTCCGGCCGCCGGCGGAGTCTTGCTGGTGTCCACCGGAACCAGGGCGGACGCGGTGCCCGCGGGCGGGAAGGCGGTTGTGCCGACATAGACGGTGGTGGCCGGACTGGCGCCGCTTACCGTGACGCTGAAAAGGTTGCTGTAGAGCGGCTTGACAATTCCATTGCCGCAGCGCGGCGGGGAACAGGCGGCAATAATGCCCGCTCCTCCCGGAGAAACCGCTGTCAGCGTGGCGCCGGAAGTCGGTCCCGCAACCGTGGCCACAGCGGCATTGTTGCTGAACATGGTCACCGGAGCGCCCAGCACCGGGACGCCATTTTCGTCAATCATGTCCGCCTGAATGATTTTGGTGTCAGTCGTGTTCATGGTGACTGACTGCGTGGTCTCCTGGGTGACGTGAAGAATGATCCTGGCGGGCATGCAGCTCTTAAAGGTGACGGCCTGGGAGGAGACGGAGCCGCCGGTTGTCGCGGCGCCGGCGCTGGCGATGATGCCCGCCTGCCCGGGACCGCGGGCTGTCGCCAGCCCATTGGGATCAACCGTCACCACGGTGGCGTCGGTGCTTCTCCAATTGAACGAGCCGATGGCACTTGTGATGTCGGTGGCGTTGTGAAATGCGGTCGCGGTGAACTGGTGCGTCTGGCCGTTGGAAAGACAGGTGCCGCCGGCTTGCAGAGATCCGATTTGAATGGAGGTGACGCTGGGATGCACGGAAACCGTGACGGGAGCGCTGCTGACACCGCCGGCGGTTGCCGTGATGGTCGCGGTGCCGGTCAGCGGGTTCCCCGAAGGGTCATTGCCGTTGCAGGTCACAAAATTCGAGTCCCAGACCCCGGCACAGACCAGCGCCGAGGGTGACACCGTGACAAGACGGGGATTCGAGGAGTTGAAGGTGAAGGTGGTGATGACGTTGCCGCCCGAGGAATTGGTTGCGATGGCAGTGAGTCCCTGGGAGGTCACCTGGCCGGAAACCAGCGATATGGTGGACGGACTCACCGTGACCTGGGCCACGGTGTTGTTGCTGGAAGAGCTGCCCCCACCGCAGGCGGCCATGGCCGCAGTTATCACCAAAATCAATGCCGTTCTAGCGACAGACCACTGCATACACCCTCGGAGACTCGTAGTTGGTGGAAAGACAATTCTTCAGTGTAGTTTCTCATCCATATTTCTTCAACCGGCGCGTCAAATGCTCAAAAACAGGTGGGGTAACGGGCCGGATGAGGCTGCGGAATGGAGACACAGACCGCCGGGCACACCTTTGCCTTGCCTGGAAGCAGGAACGTTCCCCGGCGGGATTTCTTGCTGAAAAAAACGCCCCGGGCGGAAGTAAGGTTGTTTTTCATGGTTCCCGGCGATTGCCGAGGAGGGATGCCACGGGCCAACCAAGTTGACGGGGCATTCCAGAGCTTGCTATATTGAAGAGGTTCTGCGAGTTCAACTTAGCTTGCTGTATGTATGAGCTGTAAGTAGTTTTGCCCGAGGATTACATCCGCTGGAAGGGCTTGCCTCGCTGAAATACAGTCCGCGCTTTCCTTCCCCCGTGAAGGGTATGCGGACGACAAGGGAAAGCGAAACGGAGCGCCCACCGTCACGGCTTGGCGTCACCGTCGCCACCCTGATCAATCGATAGGTAACCTACTATTTTTCCGCAGCTTAGGCGGAATCATGGTTCCGGTGTTCTGGAACCAGCCTGGAAACGGGTGGCAAGCAGGCCTCAGCATGCGTGTGGCAAGCTGCGGTTTGCCGAAGAGATGTGAGGGTAATAGAAGGTAAACATGCCGACATTTAATCAGTTGGTTCGCAAGGGAAGAAAGGCGCCGAATTACAAGACGGCCAGCCCGGCCTTGCAGTCCAGTCCGCAGCGCCGCGGGGTTTGCACACGCGTTTATACCCAGACGCCCAAGAAGCCGAATTCGGCGTTGCGCAAGGTGGCGCGCGTCCGCCTGACCAATGGAATTGAAGTTACGACTTACATCCCCGGCGTGGGGCACAACCTGCAGGAGCACTCGATTGTGCTGATCCGCGGAGGCCGCGTGAAGGACCTGCCGGGTGTGCGCTACCACGTGGTGCGCGGGACCCTGGATGCAACGGGTGTAGCAAACCGCAAACAGGGACGCAGCAAGTACGGAGCCAAGAGGCCCAAGTAGGCCCGGGCAGGGCAACGGCAAGGAAGAAAGAAAAGGTTCGTAGAGGATTTCAAGTTTATGCCACGTAAAGGACACATTCCGAAGCGGGAGCCGATTGCGGACCCGATTTACAACTCCACGCTGGTGACCAAGTTTGTCAACACGATGATGTGGGGAGGCAAGAGGTCAACGGCGCAGGGAATTTTCTATAAGTCCATGGAAAACCTGCAGGCCAAGGGCGGCGATGAGGCCCTGAAGCTGTTCAAGAAGGCCGTGGAGAATGCCAAGCCGCTGCTGGAAGTGAAGACGCGTCGCGTGGGCGGCGCCAACTACCAGGTGCCGGTGGAAGTGAATCCTGACCGGCGCACCTCGCTGGCCATCCGCTGGATTGTGGGCTATGCCCGCGAGCGGGGCGAAAAGGGCATGGTGGACAAGTTGACCAACGAGCTGCTGGACGCGGCCAATGGGCGCGGCGCGGCGATCAAGAAGAAAGAAGATGTCCACCGCATGGCAGAAGCCAACAAGGCGTTCGCCCACTACCGGTGGTGAGCAGGCGGCCTCCAGCTGCCAGCGAGTAGCTGGAGACAGAGACTGGCGGACGGGGGTTCCCGTCCCGAGAGCGAATTTCGCAGAATTGAAGATTCAGGAAAATGCCTAGACAGGTCCCATTAGAGCGCTGCAGGAACATCGGCATCATGGCGCACATCGATGCCGGCAAGACCACTACGACCGAGCGCGTCCTCTTTTATACGGGCATCACGCACCGCATCGGTGAGGTGCATGAAGGCACCGCCACCATGGACTGGATGGAGCAGGAGCAGGAGCGCGGCATTACGATTACCTCCGCCGCCACCACGTGCTTCTGGCGCGACATCCGCATCAACATTATTGATACCCCCGGCCACGTGGACTTCACGGCTGAAGTCGAGCGGTCGCTGCGCGTGCTGGACGGCGCCGTGGCGGTATTTGACGCCGTGCACGGCGTGGAGCCACAGTCGGAAACCGTGTGGCGCCAGGCCGATAAATACGGCGTTCCGCGCATCTGCTTCATCAACAAGATGGACAAGATGGGCGCCGACTTCGAGCATGCGGTTGACACCATCCGCAAGCGCCTCAACGCCCGCCCCGTGGCCATTCAGATCCCCATCGGACAGGAAGCGGCCTTCAAGGGAGTGGTGGACCTCATCGCCATGAAAGCCATCGTGTGGCGCGACGAGACCATGGGCGCCAAGTATGAAGTGGAGGAGATTCCCGCCGACCTGGTGAAGAAAGCGGAGGCGTTCCGCGCCCAGCTGGTGGAATCGGTGGCCGAGAACGATGATGACATGCTGCACAAGTTCCTGGAAGGCGAGCCGATTTCAGCCGACGAGCTGCGGGCCTCGCTGCGCAAAAGCGTCATCGGCCTGAAGCTGTTCCCGGTCCTTTGCGGAACGGCTTTCAAGAACAAGGGCGTGCAGACACTCCTGGATGCGGTGGTGGACTACCTGCCCTCGCCGGTGGATATTGCGCCGGCGGAAGGGGTTGATCCGGACCATCCCGAGAAGAAACTGGTGCGCAAGACGGACGACACCGAGCCGTTTTCCGGACTGGCCTTCAAGATCATGGCTGACCCGTTCGTCGGGCAACTGGTGTTCGTGCGCGTGTACTCGGGGCATCTCAAGACCGGCGACAGCGTGCTGAACACCACTCGCGGAAAAAGCGAACGCATCGGCCGCCTGCTGAAGATGCACGCCAACAAGCGGGAAGAGATCAGCGAGATCTACGCGGGCGATATCTGCGCGTGCGTGGGCCTGAAGAACGTGACCACCGGGGACACGATTTGCTCGGAGAAATCGCCGATCGTGCTGGAGTCGATCGAATTCGCCGCTCCGGTCATTTCGGTGGCGGTGGAGCCCAAGACCAAGGGCGACCAGGAAAAGATGGGCGTTGCGCTCTCGCGCCTGGCCCAGGAAGACCCCACGTTCAAGGTGAACACGGACCCCGATTCCGGCCAGACCATCATCAGCGGCATGGGTGAACTCCACCTGGAGATCATCGTGGACCGGATGAAGCGGGAATACAAGGTCGAGGCCAACGTAGGCAAGCCGCAGGTGGCGTACCGCGAGACAATCCGGCGTCCGGCCGAGGCGGAAGGCAAATACATCCGCCAGACGGGCGGCTCCGGCCAGTACGGCCATGTGAAGCTGCGCGTGGAGCCCAACGAGAAGGGCAAGGGCTTCGAGTTCGTCAATGAGATCGTGGGCGGCTCGGTGCCGCGCGAGTACATCAAGCCGATCGAGCAGGGCATTCGCCAGGCGATGGAAGGCGGCGTTCTGGCCGGCTACGAACTGGTGGACATCAAGGCCACGCTCTATGACGGCAGCTATCACGAAGTTGACTCCAACGAAATGGCGTTCAAGATCGCGGCTTCCATGGGCTTCAAGGAAGCGGCGCGCAAGGCTTCGCCGGTGCTGCTGGAGCCCATCATGTCGGTGGAAGTGGTGGTGCCGGAGGAATTCATGGGCACCATCATCGGCGACCTGAATTCGCGCCGCGGCCGCATTGAGGGCATTGACCACCGCGCCGGGTCGCAGGTGATCCGGGCGCTGGTGCCGCTGGCGGAGATGTTCGGCTACGCCACGCAGATGCGGTCCAACACGCAGGGCCGCGCAACGTTCTCCATGCACTTTGCCCACTACGACGAGGCGCCGCGTTCGGTGACCGAGGAAGTGGTGGCCAAGGTGCAGGGCAAGTAATTTTGAGCTCCGCATACGTGATCGTATGGGAGTTCCGGGCCAGGCAGGACAAGGCAGAGGAATTTGAGGAGAAGTACGGCCCCGAGGGATCCTGGGCGCGGTTGTTCCGCGGTTCTAGCGGTTATATCCGAACGGAGCTGATAAGAGATGTTGCTGATCATCTTCGCTTTCTTACGCTGGATTACTGGCAGACAGAAGAAGAGTTCAACGACTTTCACAAGAGAAATCTGGCCGAGTACCAGCGGCTGGACAAAGAGTTCGAAGGTTTAACGGAAGCAGAAACCCGCCTGGGAGCGTTTTACCGGGCCGATAACAGGGACCAAAAAGCTAAGGGCTGAGAGCTAGAGGCTAAGAACATGGCAAAGGAAAAATTTGACCGCAGCAAGCCGCACGTGAACGTAGGGACGATCGGTCACATTGATCACGGGAAGACGACGCTGACGGCGGCGATCACCACGGTGTTGTCGAAGCACAACCCGAAGATCCAGTTCCGTTCGTTTGATTCGATTGACAACGCGCCGGAAGAGCGCGAGAGGGGCATCACGATCGCGACGGCGCACGTGGAGTATGAGACGCCGAACCGGCACTATGCGCACGT
>DATIWA010000184.1:0-5336 GCA_035465515.1 Candidatus Limnocylindrales bacterium
GGAGCAAGCGGCTGGTCGTGAAATTGAACAATGCGGTCCGCCCGGCCTTGCGGCGTCTCGATTACGGCGCGAGTTTCCGTACCCCACTTCCATTCCAGCCGCTCGAAGTAGCGCTCCAATACAGGCGACTGGAGCGCCGCCAGTTCATTTTCAGAAGCCCGCCGGATCAGTGCCGCGGGACCGGCATCGGCCGCACCGGAATTGCCGTCCGCCTTGCCGGCCGTAACCGGCAGGCTGATGGCCAGAAGCAGCAAAGCCACGGTGAAACGGACCTTCACCGGAGTTGCGCCGGCAGGTCTGGTTGAGAGTGTGATTCTTGTCACAGAATGGAATCCTTTGCGCCAATACATTGTAAGGAGAAGAGGAGGGATTCGATATGCCCACTCCTGCCACAGCCGCCGTTAAGCCGATTGTACCCGCCGTCCGCTTGAAGAGCATTCTTTTCGCCACGGATTTTTCCGAGTGTTCCATGAATGCGCTTCCCTTTGCCACCAGTCTGGCAAAAAAGTTCGGCGCCAAAGTGTTTGCCGGGCACATTGTGACCCCCACTCCGCTGGCTGTTGGCGCGCCGGAGGCGGCGCCATACCTCTACCAGGCGGAAATCGAAAGCGCAGAACGCGCTCTGCAGGACCTGGTGCAATCTCCCGCTCTGGCCGGCCTGGAATGCGAATCGCGGATGCCTTCGGGAACTCTCGCTGATGAATTGGAGTCCCTGATCACTCAGGACAAAATCGACCTGGTGGTTGCCGGAACTCATGGAAGGACTGGAGTACGGCGTCTGCTGCTCGGGTCTTCCGTGGAAGAGATATGTCGCGTCTCAAAAGTGCCGGTCCTGACGGTAGGGCCCGACGTTGTGCAGGGAAAGCCGATGGATTTCAAGCAGATCGTACTCACGACGGACCTGTCGGAAGAAAGTACATTCGCAATGCCCTACGTGGAATTGCTTGCGCAAGCCTATGGGTCATCGGTGACCGTGCTGCACGTCATGCCCAGCGAGCCGGCCACGAATCCTGATGCGAGGGCCCTTGCCGAGCCGGTACGCCGGGCGATGCAGCATGCCTATGAGGGCAGGGTCGGCGATCCCAAAGCAGAATTCGTTGTGGAGTTCGGGGACACGGTTGAAACGGTGCTCGACTACGCGCGCAGCAGAAATGCTGACTTGATTGCCATGGGAATTCGCAGGGCGTTTCTGCCCGGCTTTCAGCTGCGCTCAAGCGTGGCCTACCGCCTCATTGCCGGGGCGCACTGCCCGGTGCTGACTTGCCGCAGAGCGGATTTGCACTGACCGTCACCTGAAAGGGCGCTGCCAATCGGGGAGCGATGCAAGACTCCGCAACCATAGCGGCGAACGACCATGCTACGGAAGGACCTGCTTCCGGACTGACGGCGGGGGAAGCCGAGCAGCGCCTGAAGGAATTTGGCGCGAACGACCCTGCGCCCAAGCACCGCCGGTCCTCCGCTCTTGAGCTTTTTCTTCTTTTCCTGAATCCGCTGGTCATCATACTTCTGTTTGCGGCCGTGCTGTCCGGCTTCCTGGGACACCTCCTGGACTCCGGAATCATTGTTGGCATGGTGCTGATTGGCATTTTCATCAATTTCTACCAGACCTATCGTTCGGAGCGCGCCATTGAAGACCTGCAGGCGCGTGTTGCTCCCACCGCCTCTGTGCTGCGCGATGGCCAGTGGCAGGAAATTCACCGGCATGACGTGGTTCCAGGAGATGTGATCCGGGTTTCCGCCGGCGACCTGGTCCCGGCGGATGCGCGCCTTCTCAGCGCGCGCGATCTCTACGTGCAACAGGCCGCCTTGACCGGCGAATCGCTGCCGTGCGAGAAGGAGGCCGGGGGCGACGCCGGTTCTGCGCGACCCGAGGCCAGAAACATGATCTTTCTCGGCACTTCGATCGTAAGCGGAACCGGTACAGCCGCCGTTGTAAACACCGGACCGCGCACCGCGTTCGGCGCCATTGCGGAGCGTTTGGCGCTGCGGCCGGCGGAGACGGCCTTCGATCAAGGCCTGCGCCGGTTCGGCGCGCTCATCATGCGCGCGGTCATGTTTCTGGTGTTGTTTCTCATCGTCGTCAGCATCGTGCTGCAGCACGATCCTCTGGAATCGCTGCTTTTTGCCGTGGCGCTCGCGGTTGGCCTCACGCCGGAATTTCTCCCCATGATCACCTCAGTCACCCTGGCCAAGGGCGCGGTCGTGATGGCGCGCAAGAAAGTCATGGTCAAACATCTTTCCGCCATTCAGAATTTCGGCAGTATTGACGTGTTGTGCAGCGACAAGACCGGAACATTGACCTCCGGCAAGATGGCGCTGGAGCGGTCGGTTGACTGCTTCGGGGAACCCTGGCCCCGCGCCCTGGAGCTGGCGTACCTCAACAGCAAGTTTGAGACCGGCATCCGAAGCCCGCTGGATGCCGCGATCCTTCAACAGGACTGCCCCGGCGCGGAGAACTACGCAAAATGCGATGAAATCCCCTTCGACTTCGAGCGCCGCAGGCTGTCCGTGGTGGTTGAACTGGGCGGCGAACGCACGCTTATCTCCAAGGGCTCGCCCGAGGGGATCTTTCCCTTACTGCAAGCCTATGACAGCCAGGGCCGGACATTGCCGATTGATGCTGCGGCGCTGGAGCGCTGCCGGACAACCTACGAGAAGCTGAGCAGGGAGGGATTCCGCATGCTCGGCGTGGCGTATGCCAGAGTGCCCGAGCGGGAGCGTTACTCCACGGCCGATGAACGCAGCCTGACTCTTGCCGGGTTCGTGACGTTCGCCGACCCGCCGCTGCCCGATGTGGCGGAAGCCATCAAGGCCCTTCGGCGCGATGGCGTAGAGATCAAGATCATCACCGGCGACAGCGACCTGGTTACCCGCCACATATGCGCGGAGGTGGGCATTGATTCAAGCCATGTAATCAGGGGCGAAGAACTGGACCGCATGACGGACCACGCGCTTTTTCACAGGGCGGAACGGACCACGGTGTTCGCGCGTGTCTCGCCGGCCCAAAAGACGCGCATCATCGCGGCGTTGAAACACCGCGGCCATGTGGTCGGCTTCATGGGAGACGGAATCAACGACGCACCATCCCTGCATACCGCCGATGTGGGCATCTCCGTTTCCACAGCGGTGGACGTGGCCCGCGACTCCGCTGACATCATCCTGCTGGAGCCCGGGCTGCGTGTTCTGCACGAGGGAATCATTGAAGGACGCAAGGCATTCGGCAACGTAATGAAATATCTGCTGATGGGCACAAGTTCCAACTTCGGAAACATGCTGAGCATGGCCGGAGCGTCACTGTTTCTGCCATTCCTTCCCATGCTGCCGACGCAGATCCTGCTCAATAATTTTCTGTATGACATGGCGCAGGTCACCATTCCCACGGACAACGTGGACCATGCCTATGTAAGAAAACCGCAGCGCTGGAACATCAGCATGATCCGCAACTTCATGCTGTTCATCGGTCCGATCAGTTCGGTCTATGACTTCCTGACTTTCTGGGTGCTTCTGCGGCTCCTGCACGCCGGAGAGGCCGAATTCCACACCGGCTGGTTTGTAGAATCGCTGGCCACGCAGACCCTGGTGCTGTTCGTGATCCGCACCAGCCGGAGTCCTCTGCGCAGCCACCCAAGCCGCGCGCTCACCGCGACCACGCTGGCCATCGTATTCATTGGGGCGGTCCTGCCCTTTACGCCGGTGGCGGCCGATCTTGGCTTCACGCCTCTGCCTGCGATCTATTACGCGTTTCTGGCAGTCGCAACGGCGACGTATCTGATGCTGGTGGAAGCAGCCAAGCGCCGGCTGTTGACGCCCAAACCGATGAAGTCGCCCGGAAAAGGCGTTGTCCAGACACGCCTTGCGTAAGGATAAGGACCCGAAAGGAAGGAATGCTCTCTTACGGCTGAACAGCCTGCTTGATGGAGGTGTTTACGCGAATTGCCTGCAAGCTTGCCGCGTCCCATCCTCCGCCGAGCGCCTTGATCAGGCCTACTGATGTCACCAGACGCTCGCCGAGAAGCTGCGCGGCAAGACGCTGGTTATCGAGCAGCGTTTGTTCCGCCGTGACAACGTCAAGGTACGTCACCAGCCCGCCCACGTAACGGTCATTGGCGATCTTGAGTGCGCGCTGAGCGGCATCCACCGCCTGCTGCTGCGTGTCGCCGGCCTGCGCCAGCACACCCAGTCCGGAAAGGTTATCTTCGACTTCCTGAAATGCCGTGAGAACGGTTTCCCGGTAGCTCGCAACAGATGCGCCATACGCGGACCTGGCAAAATCAAGCTGCGCCCTGCGCCTGCCGCCTGTAAATACGGCTTCTGCGACGTTGGCCCCAATCGCCCAGAACGCGCTGGGAGCGCTAACCAGGTTACCAAGGCCGATGCTGCTGAATCCTCCCGAACCGTTCAGCCCCACGCTGGGGAAGAAGGCCGCCCTGGCCACGCCGATCTGCGCATTCTGAGCGGCCATCGCGCGCTCCGCCTGGGCAACATCAGGCCGGCGTTCAAGGATGTCAGAAGGGACGCCCTGCGGTATCCGCGGCGGGTCAACCGCCAGCGGCCTGGCTGGGACGTTGAACTCTGAAGCAGGAACGCCCACCAGCGCGGCCATGGCATGTTCGAATTGCGCGCGGTCCCGGCGCAGCAGCGTGGCCTGGGTCCTGGTGGAGTTGAGTTGCGTCTCCTGCTGCGCCACATCCAGCCCCGAGGCGATGCCGCCGGCGTGGCGGTTCTGCACCAGCCGCAATGCCTTTTCCTGGTACTGCACGGCAGAATCCACCACCGCGATTTCCGAATCGAGTTCCCGCAGGTTGAAGTAATCAACCGCCAGCTCCGCGGTTACCACCAGCCGGACATTTTCAAGCGCGGCGGCGGTTGACTGGTAAAGCGCGTTAGAAGACTCCACGCCGCGGCGCAGGCCGCCGAAAACATCCGCTTCCCATGCGACATTGAACGGAATGATGAAGCTGTTCTGGGTCACGGGGCCGGAAGGCGGGGCCCCGGCCGCGGTTGCCTGGCGCGCAGACGTCCTGGCACGCTGACCGGCCAGAGCTACACTGGCCTGCGGAAACAAGCCGGACTGCGTGATGCGAGCAGCCGAGCGCGCCTGCTCAAGCTGGTTGCGGGCGATCTCGATGGTCTGATTGGCTTTGCTCGCCCGGGCCTCGTACTGATTCAGTTCTTCATCGCCGAAGATGGTCCACCATGCCCCCTTGGGGATGTTGTCCTGGGGACTCGCTGTTCGCCATGGCGGCTGCTCTTTCCATTGGGGCGCAACAGGAACGTCGGGACGATGATAATTCGGGCCCACGGCACATCCTGCAAGGAGGAAGGCAATGAGTACG
>DATIWA010000185.1:0-10906 GCA_035465515.1 Candidatus Limnocylindrales bacterium
GGTGTTGTCGAAGCACAACCCGAAGATCCAGTTCCGTTCGTTTGATTCGATTGACAACGCGCCGGAAGAGCGCGAGAGGGGCATCACGATCGCGACGGCGCACGTGGAGTATGAGACGCCGAACCGGCACTATGCGCACGTGGACTGCCCGGGGCACGCCGACTACATCAAGAACATGATCACCGGGGCGGCGCAGATGGATGGAGCGATCCTGGTGGTGGCGGCGACCGACGGGCCGATGCCGCAGACGCGGGAGCACGTGCTGCTGGCGCGTCAGGTGGGAGTGCCGTACATCGTGGTGGCGCTGAACAAGTGCGACGCGGTGGACGATCCGGAGCTGCTGGACCTGGTGGAGCTGGAAGTGCGGGAGCTGCTGAAGAGCTACAAGTTTCCGGGCGACGACGTGCCGGTGGTGCGGCTGAGCGCGCTGGGAGCGCTGAACGGGGAAGCGCAGTGGGAGAAGAAGATTGACGAGCTGATGGAGGCGGTGGACAAGAGCGTACCGCTGCCGGAGCGGAGCATCGACAAGCCGTTTCTGATGCCGATCGAAGACATCTTCTCGATCTCGGGGCGCGGCACGGTGGTGACCGGGCGCATCGAGCGCGGCAAGGTGAAGGTGGGCGAGGAAGTGGAGATCGTGGGCTTCCGGGAGACGCGCAAGACGGTGGTGACGGGCGTGGAAATGTTCAAGAAGCAGCTGGACGAAGGCATGGCGGGAGACAACGCCGGGCTGCTGCTGCGCGGCACGCCGAAGGAAGACGTGGAGCGCGGGATGGTGCTGGCCAAGCCGGGATCGATCACGCCGCACACCAAGTTCAAGGCGGAAGTCTATGTGCTGACCAAGGAAGAAGGCGGGCGGCATACGCCGTTCTTCAAGGGGTATCGTCCGCAGTTTTATTTCCGCACGACGGACGTGACGGGCGTGGCGGAACTGCCGGCGGGGACCGAGATGGTGATGCCGGGCGACAACGTGGCGCTGACCATCGAGCTGATCACGCCGGTGGCCATGGAAAAGGGGCTGCGCTTCGCCATCCGCGAAGGCGGACGGACGGTGGGCGCGGGAACCATCAGCGAGATCATTCAGTAAGGCACGGGATTGCCAAAATCGCCGGAACCGGGAAACCGGTTTACGGCGAGGGTGGCGCAGGCAATCCGGGAATTCTGGCAATCGGAAAAGGGTTTAGATCATGCGTGAAATCGTGACGTTACAGTGCGGCGACTGCAAGGAGCGGAACTACTCGACGACCAAGAACAAGAAGACCACGACCGGCCGTCTGGAGTTCAAGAAGTTCTGCAAGCGGTGCCGCAAGCACACGGCGCACAAGGAAATTAAGTAGATTTGGCAATTGAGTGTTGCCGGGAGCAAAGGCTGATTGGGACAAAAGCTATCAGAGTCACTTATCCAATCGTCAATTTCCGGCAATAACTCAATCCCCAACAGGGGCGTAAGCTCAACGGCTAAACTGCCGGTCTCCAAAACCGGACTTGGGGGTTCGAATCCCTCCGCCCCTGCCAGCTTTTTGGAAGAGGCGCCAGTTTGAGTCAGCAGAACGGCTGGATTTGAAGTAAAAACAAGCGGGACGGCGGGCTGGCGTGCCGAACCGCAATGATGCAGGGCTGCAAGCTCACGAGGGAGTAAAGACCCTGGCGGGTTAGAGCGCAGCGACAGGAAAAACGAAAATGGCCAAAGCAGCAACGATGGCGCGCGATGAGCAGGGTCTGGGCGGCAAGCTCAAGCAGTTTCCCGCGCGCACCAAGGGTTTTCTCTCTGACGTTCGCAATGAAATGCGGAAAGTCACGTTTCCCAACCGGAAAGAAGTGCAGGCAACCACCGTGGTGGTGATTATCACGGTCATTGTCTTCGGGATTTATTTCTTCGTGATCGACCAGGTCATCGGGAATGGGGTCAATTGGGTGCTGCACCACGTGAAATAAGGCGGCGAGAGGTTTTGAGTATGGAAGAGCACAACATAGCGGGAGCCGCCGGACAGCCTGAAGAGGGCGCGGCGCCGCCGATGGCGGAAAACGCGAACCCGAACATGAAGTGGTACATCATCCACAGCTATTCGGGATTTGAAAAGAAGGTCAAGGAGTCTCTGGAATCGCGGATCAAGGCCTTCGGGCTGGAAGAAAAAATCGGCAAAGTAGTGATCCCCACCGAGCCGGTGACGGAGATCCGCGGCGGGAAGAAGTACACCGTGGAGCGCATGTTCTATCCCGGCTACGTGCTGGTGCAGATGGACCTGACCGGCTTCCGCACCGGGGGTGAAGGGGACCACGTGTGGCACGTGGTGAAGTCCACGCCGCGTGTGACCGGGTTTGTGGGGACGGCAAATGATCCCACGCCTCTCTCCGAAGAAGAGGTCAACCAGATCATTTACCGGGTGAGCACGAGCAAGGAAAAGCCCAAGATCAAGGTCAAATTCGAAAAGAACGAGACCGTGCGGATCACCGATGGGCCGTTCGCCAACTTTAACGGGATGGTGGACGAGGTGAATGAAGACCGTGAAACACTGAAAGTGATGGTGACGATCTTCGGGCGCGCCACGCCGGTGGAACTGGAATTCGGCCAGGTGGAAAAGGTCGCTTAGCGGTTGGTTCCGGCGATGCCTGGAGCGCGGCTTCCAGAGTTTTAGAGAATTTACAGAGACCAGGTTAACGACAGATGGCACCGAAAAAAGTACAGACATCCGTAAAGCTGCAAATTGAAGCCGGCAAGGCCACTCCCGCGCCTCCGGTAGGCCCGGCGCTTGGCCAGGCGCAGATCAACATCATGGAGTTCTGCAAGCAGTTCAACGCCCGTACGCAGAACAAGGACATGGCCGGCCTGATCATCCCCGTGGTGATCACGGTTTATACCGACCGTTCATTCACGTTCATCACCAAAACGCCTCCGGCCTCGGTGCTGCTGAAGCGCGCGGCGGGAATCGCGAAGGGTTCGGGAGCGCCCAACAAGGACAAGGTGGGCAAGGTCACGGAAAAGCAGGTCCTGGACATCGCCAAGCAGAAGATGCCGGACCTGAACGCCGCCTCGCTCGAAGCCGCGATCAAGAGCGTGAAGGGCACGGCGCGCAGCATGGGAATCGAAGTCACTGCGTAAGCAGTTCTAATCGCAAATACCACGGCCCCGGAGAAGAGCCCGGCGCGGTGGGAGATAAGGAAAGCAATATGAGTCGCAAAGCAGGGAAGAACATTACGAAGGCGCGTACGGCGGTGGAGAACCGCCAGTACGAGCTCAATGAAGCAGTGCCTTTACTGCAGAAAATCAAATACGCCAAGTTTGACGAAACGGTTGAGGTCACGCTGCGACTGGGAGTGGACCCCAAGCACGCCGACCAGATGGTGCGCGGCACGGTAGTGCTGCCGCACGGGCTGGGCAAATCGAAGAAGGTGCTGGTGGTGGCCAGCGGCGAAAAAGTCCGCGAGGCGGAAGCCGCGGGCGCCGACTTTGTGGGCGGCGAAGACATGGTGGAGAAGATCCAGAAGGAAAACTGGACGGACTTTGACGCCGTGATCGCCACGCCGGACATGATGAAGTCGGTGGGCAAACTGGGCAAGGTGCTGGGCCCGCGCGGTCTGATGCCGAACCCCAAGACCGGGACCGTTACGTTTGAAATCGCGAACGCGGTGAAGGAGATCAAGGCCGGTAAAGTCGAGTTCCGCACCGACAAGACGGCGCTGGTGCACGTTCCCGTGGGCAAGATTTCTTTCGCGCCGGAAAAGCTGGTGGAGAACGCCACAACGGTGATCAGCAGCGTGGTGCGGGCCAAACCCGCGGCTGCCAAGGGCAAGTACATCAAGGGAGCTTACATCTCCTCCACCATGGGACCGGGAATCCCGGTTGACACCGGCGCGGTTGAAGCCGCGGCCAAGGCGTAAGGGAAGGATTGAACAATGGCGGTCACCAAAGCAAAAAAAGCCGAACAGATTGAAAAGCTCAACAGCCAGCTGCAGAAGGCCAGCAGCATGATCGTGGGCACGTTTTCCAAGCTCACCGTGGCCAAGGATTTCGAACTTCGCAAGACCGTGCGCTCCGTCGGCGGGAAGTACCAGGTCATCAAGAACACCCTGGCGAAACGCGCCTCAGAAGGCACCCAGGTCGGCGAAGCCCTGAAAGGGCTTAAAGGCGTGAGTTCCATCGCCTATACCGATGGCGATCCGGTGGCCCTGGCCAAGGCTCTGAGCAAGTATGTGGACGACAACCCGGAGTTTTCGTTCAAATCCGGAATTCTGGAAGGGCGGCTGATCACGCAGAGCGAGATCAAAGCGCTGGCCAGCATGCCCTCCAAGGAAGAGATTTACTCCAAGCTGCTTTTCCTGATGAATGCGCCGGCGCAGCGTCTGGTGACGGTGATGAATGCGGCAGGCCGCGACCTGGCGGTGGTGGTGAACCAGGGAGTGGAGAAGAAAAAGTTCAAGGAATCCGGCGAGGCTGCCAACAGCTAAACCGGGTTTCGGGCCTGAGACGGCGCGTGCGGCCGGCTCAGGAGAGGGTTCTCGCTGTCAGAGACTCACGTGGCGCTAGTCTGGGCGCATTGGAACGCGATGGGATGATGCGGCGAATCAGCACAAACGATTTCAAGAAACGTGGAGAAATATAATGGCAGATTTGCAGCAACTTGAAGATCAGATTGTTGGGCTTAGCCTCCTGGACGCGGCCCAGCTCGTGAAGAAGCTCGAAGAGCGCCTTGGTGTCTCGGCGGCCGCGGCGGCCCCCGTGGTCATGGCAGGCGGCGGCGCGGCAGCAGCGGCCCCGGCTGAAGAAAAGACCGAGTTCACCGTGGTCCTGACCGGCGCCGGCGCCAATAAGATCAATGTAATCAAGGCAGTACGTGAAGTTACCAGCCTCGGCCTGAAAGAAGCCAAGGACCTGGTGGATGGCGCTCCCAAGACAGTCAAGGAGAACGTCTCCAAGGAAGAGGCGGAGACGATCAAGAAGAAGTTCACCGAGGCTGGGGCAACGGTCGAAATCAAATAACCGGGGCGGGCTGAAAGGCCCGCACGGCAGCTGAACCAGCAGCTTTTATTACCGGTTCGGCTGAAACAGATTTGAATCCGGAAGGGGATTTCTGTTATCAAATAGATACGGCAGTTCTCTTCCAAACCGACATTTTAAAGGTGCAGAGAAGGTATGGCAGTCCCGAAAAAGGCGAATGAGGGGCTTCAACCCGACCTGCCGTTTTTGTCTTTTTAAACAGGTCTGTGAAGAGCAGGCTGAGAACGGTCTATTCAGACGGCGCGGACAATACAATTCAGGGTTTCACAATTCGCTGTGACGGCGTCAACGGGAGATTTTGTCTCTTGTTGGCGCATTTCCCTGTCTATGCCCCGCCGCCGGTGCAGGCGGTTTGAAGCTGCATAGTTAACAGGTTTTGCCGTGGAAAAGCAAGTAAATTTCCGGGCATGGCCTCACGTGAGTTCGCCGCAAGAGCGAACGGTAGTGAAACAGTTTTAGGAGTAATTCATGCCGAACAAGAATGGCGCCTCCCGTTATCGTCTCGATTTCTCCAAGATCCCGGCAGCCTTGCAGATTCCCAACCTCATTGAGGTCCAGAAGCGTTCGTATGACCGCTTCCTGCAGATGGACAAACTGCCCAGCGAGCGTGACGACAGCGGTTTGCAGTCCGTCTTCCAATCCGTCTTCCCCATCACCGATTTCCGCAATGTTTCCGAGCTTGCGTTTGTGGACTACGCAATCGGCAACTGGGAGTGCAAGTGCGGACACCTGAAGGGTCTCCACCACCTGCGCACAACCTGCCGCAACTGCGGCAACACAGTGATTACCGACCCGTTCCATCCCGGCGAAGTGCTGTGCGGCAAGTGCGGCACCTACAACGCCAACACCCCGGACTTCTGCAACAAGTGCGGCGATCCCGTGGGCCTGCAGCTGAAGTATGACGTGGCTGAGTGCGAAGAGCGCGGCATGACCTACTCTGCCCCGCTGAAGGTGACCATCCGCCTCACCATTTATGACAAGGACCCGGAGACCGGCAACAAGAGCATTCGCGACATCAAGGAACAGGAAGTGTTCTTTGGCGACATCCCGTTGATGACCCAGAACGGAACGTTCATCATCAACGGCACGGAGCGCGTGATTGTCAGCCAGCTGCACCGCTCCCCCGGCGTATTCTTTGAGACCGCCAACAACCGGACTTATTTCCTGGGCAAGATCATTCCGTATCGCGGCTCCTGGGTGGAGTTTGAGTATGACCAGAAGAACGTGCTGTACGTGCGCATTGACCGCAAGCGCAAGTTCCTGGGCACCATCTTTCTGCGCGCGCTCGGCCTGCGTTCCGACGAAGACATTCTCCGCACGTTCTACACGGTGGACCGAATCAGCCTGAAGGACAAGAAGCTGCGCTGGCTGCTGGAAAGCGGCATTGAACGCCCCACCAACCTGCTGGGCCTCAAACTGGCGCACAGCATCAAGGACAAGAGCGGGCATGAAGTAGCGCACTCCGGGCGCAAGATTTCGCCGGCCGTGCTCAAGGAAATCCAGAAGGCCAAGATCACGGAAATTGACATTGACACCACCGACCTGGAAGGAGCGTTCACCGGGGCGGACGTGGTGGACACCAACACGGGCGACGTGCTGCTTGAAGCGAACAACGAGATCACGGCAGACAAGCTCAGCAAGTTCATGGACGCCGGGATCGAAGAGATCCATGTCTTTTTCCCCGAGCGTGACGACGTGGGCAACGTGATCAGCGCGACGCTGCGGCGCGACTCGGTAAAGACGCCGCAGGAAGCCCTGATTGAAATCTACCGCAAGCTGCGTCCCGGCGACCCGCCGACGCTGGACACTGCGACAGCGCTGTTCCATGGCATGTTCTTTGACCACCGCAAGTACGACTTCAGCCGCGTAGGCCGTCTGAAGTTCAACATCAAGCTGTACGAAAAGAACGAAGCCACGGACCTGGAAAAGCGCACACTCGATCCGGAAGACTTCTACGCCACCATCCGTTACCTGCTGAAGCTGCGCAAGAACATCGGCGCGGTGGACGACATTGATCATCTCGGCAACCGCCGCGTGCGCGCGGTGGGCGAACTGATGGAAAACCAGTTCCGCATCGGCCTGGTCCGCATGGAGCGCGCCATCAAGGAAAAGATGAGCGTGTACCAGGAGATGTCCACGGCCATGCCGCACGACCTGGTCAACGCCAAGCCGGTGATGGCGGCGATCCGCGAATTCTTCGGATCATCGCAGCTTTCGCAGTTCATGGACCAGACCAACCCGCTTTCGGAGATCACGCACAAACGGCGCCTCTCCGCACTGGGACCGGGCGGTCTGTCACGCGAGCGCGCCGGGTTTGAAGTCCGCGACGTGCATCCGACGCACTACGGACGCATCTGCCCGATTGAAACGCCGGAAGGCCCGAACATCGGCCTGATCAGCTCGTTGAGCTGCTACGCGCGAATCAACGACTACGGCTTCATCGAGTCGCCGTACCGGCGGGTGAAAGAGGCGCGGATCATTGACTTTGTCACGGTGGTAAACGCCGGCGACAGCGATTACCGCGTGGGCGACCACATTGAGCAGAAGGAAATGGAGAAAGCCAATGCGGACCTGAAAGAGCGCCGCAAGAAGCCGATTGACCACGAGCCGTTCTCTTTCTATCTTTCGGCGTGGGAGGAAGACCGCCACGTCATCGCGCAGGCAAACATCGAGCTGGATGACAAGGGCCGCATTGTCGCGGAACTGGTCAACGCCCGCAAGGCCGGCAACTTTGTGCTGGTGCCGCGCGACGAGGTTGATTACATTGACGTCAGCCCGAAACAGCTGGTCTCAGTCGCTGCTTCACTGGTGCCATTTCTGGAGCATGATGACGCCAACCGCGCGCTGATGGGCGCCAACATGCAACGCCAGTCAGTTCCGCTGCTGCGCGCCCAGGCGCCCTACGTGGGCACCGGCATGGAAGGCGTGACCGCGCGGGACTCCGGAGCGGTGGTGCTGGCGCGGCGCAATGGCTTTGTGGATTCGGTGGACTCCGAGCGGATCATCGTGCGTGTGGAAGGCGAACACCACCCGACACAGCTTTCGCGCGAAGTCGGCAGCGACATCTATCAGCTCACCAAGTTCAAGCGCTCCAACCAGAACACCTGCATCAACCAGAAGCCGGTGGTCAAGAAAGGCGACCGCGTGCTGAAGGGACAGGTGATCGCCGACGGTCCGTGCACCGATAAAGGCGAACTGGCCCTGGGCCGCAACGTGCTGGTGGCCTTCATGCCGTGGCGCGGGTACAACTTTGAGGACGCGATCCTGGTCTCCGAGAAAATGGTGAAGGAGGACTATTACACCTCCGTCCATATCGAGGAGTTTGAAATCGAGGCGCGCGACACCAAGCTGGGGCCCGAAGAAATCACGCGCGACATCCCGAACGTGAGCGAATCCGCCCTGCGCGACCTGGATGAAAGCGGCGTGATCCGCATTGGCGCCACGGTGAAGCAGGGCGACATCCTTGTGGGCAAGGTCACGCCGAAGGGCGAGACGCAGCTCACTCCCGAAGAGAAGCTGCTGCGCGCCATCTTCGGCGAAAAAGCCGGCGATGTCCGCGATGCTTCCCTCACCTGCCCTCCGGGTATCGAAGGCACGGTGGTGGACGTGAAGATCTTCTCCCGCAAGGGACAGGAAAAGGACGAGCGCGCCAAGGCCATTGAGGCGATGCAGATCGAGCGGCTGGAAAAGAACCTGGCCGACGAAATCCGAATCCTTACCGACGAGCGATTGAAGCGTCTGGAAGCGATTCTCGGCAGCAAGGAAGTGCAGGCCGATCTCCACGATGAGCGCACCAACAAGCGTCTGCTGAGCAAGGGCGCCATCCTGGACCGGGAGACGATTGAGCGCATCTCCACGCGCAACCTGAAACGCATCAAGTATGCGGACAAGGACCCGCGCGTAAACGAGCAGATTGACGAGATCGAAGAGATGACGTCGCGCCAGATTGACGTCCTGCGCAAGATCACGAACGAGAAGATCAGCAAGCTGCAAAAGGGTGATGAACTGCCTCCCGGCGTGATCAAGCTGGTGAAGGTCTACATCGCCATGAAGCGCAAGCTGAGCGTGGGCGACAAGATGGCGGGCCGTCACGGCAACAAGGGCGTGATCGCGCGCATTCTGCCGGAAGAAGACATGCCTTACCTGGCGGACGGCACGCCGGTTGAAATCGTGCTGAACCCGCTGGGCGTTCCCAGCCGTATGAACGTGGGCCAGATCCTTGAGACCCACCTGGGATGGGCGGGATATCAACTGGGCGAACGCATCAACGAGTTCCTGAAAGAAAACTCGCGTGAAGAAGTCATTCGCCGCGAACTGAAGGGCATCTTCAAGGACACGCCGTTCGGCAGCAAGATCGCCGAACTGGATGAAGACGAACTGGTGAACGTGGCGAAGACGCTGACCAAGGGAGTGTTCTTCGCGTCGCCGGTGTTCGACGGTTCCCGCGAAAGCGAAATCAAGGCCATGCTGCGTGAAGCCGGGCTGCCGGAATCGGGCAAAACCGAGCTCTACGACGGCATGACGGGTGAAAGGTTCGAACAGCCGGTCACGGTGGGCTACATCTACATGCTGAAGCTCTCGCACCTTGTGGATGACAAGATCCACGCGCGGTCCATCGGTCCGTATTCGCTCATCACCCAGCAGCCGCTGGGCGGCAAGGCGCAATTCGGCGGCCAGCGTTTCGGAGAAATGGAAGTGTGGGCGCTGGAAGCCTATGGCGCCGCGTACATCCTGCAGGAGCTGCTAACCGCGAAGTCAGACGACGTATTCGGCCGCACCAAGATTTATGAGGCCATTGTGAAGGGCGAGGCCGCCATTGAACCGGGCGTGCCGGAATCCTTCAACGTCCTGATCCGCGAGCTGCAGTCCCTGTGCCTGGATGTGGAGCTGATCAAGAGCATCGAAGGCGGCCGCAAGCAGGTCGCAGCGGCGGCCGACTAACGTGTACGGGCGGGGCCCCGGCCCTGCCTGAGCGTTGGCCGAACCGCCCGTCTCAACTCCAGGACGCTCCCCGGCTGGGGTTGAGACCAAGCAACGAAGATTCAAGTGCCGGGAAAGCCGCCGCGGCGGCGTAAAAGCCGCAGGAGGACACCTTGTACCGTTCAAGTCCATTTGATCTGGGCAACTCGATCGCCGACTTCGATTCCATTCGAATCAGCCTGGCTTCACCGGAAAAGATCCGCAGCTGGTCCCATGGCGAGGTGACCAAGCCTGAGACCATCAACTACCGCACGTTTAAACCCGAACGTGACGGCCTGTTCTGCGCCCGCATCTTCGGTCCCGTAACGGACTGGGAGTGCCTGTGCGGAAAATACAAGAGGATGAAGCACCGCGGCGTGATCTGCGACAAGTGCGGCGTGGAAGTCACGCTGAGCAAGGTCCGGCGCGAGCGGCTGGGCCACATCGAGCTGGCTTCCCCGTGCTCGCACGTCTGGTTCTTCAAGGGACTGCCTTCGCGCATCGGCCACCTGCTGGACATCTCGCTGCGTGACCTGGAGTCCGTCCTCTACTTCGAGTCATACGTGGTCGTGGAGCCGGGCGAGGCGCCGGTAAAAGAACGCGAAGTGATCAAGGAAGAACAGCGCTTCCGTGAACTCGACCAGCAGTACCGCGCCACCGGCTTCAAAGCCATGATGGGCGCCGAAGCGATCAAGGAGCTTCTCAAGCGCGTTGAGGTGGAAGAGCTCTCGGTTGACCTGCGCGAGAAGATGAAGCACGAAACTTCTCTGCAGAAGCGCCTCAAGTATGCCAAACGGCTGAAAGTCGTTGAAGCCTTCCGCAAGAGCGGCAACAAGCCGCAGTGGATGATCCTCGACGTCATTCCGGTCATTCCGCCGGAGCTGCGTCCGCTGGTTCCACTCGATGGCGGCCGCTTCGCGACCTCCGACCTGAACGATCTCTATCGCCGGG
>DATIWA010000186.1:0-3092 GCA_035465515.1 Candidatus Limnocylindrales bacterium
GTGACCAGTTCCTTCTGGATTTCGCCGGAATAGACAGGCGCATTCTTCAGCAGCTCCAGCGTGGCCGGAGCGGGGATTGGAAAAGCGCCATGCGCGCACACCACTGTCCCGCCGCCGACGTTGAGCGGCGAACAGGCCCATTCGTCCACGCCCAGCGCTTCGGCGCCGACAGAAGCGCACACGATGTCCACGATGGCATCAATCGCACCCACTTCATGGAAGTGGATCGCCTCGATATCGGAGTTGTGGATCTTGGCTTCCGCTCTGCCCAGCGCTTCAAAGATGCGGATGGCGCGGTCCCGGGCCGTCTGGCTGATCGCGGCCCTGTTGATGATCTGGCGAATCTCTGTCAGCCCGCGATGCTGGTGCGAATGGCTTCCGCCGTGCTCGTGGGAGTGGCTGTGTTCGTGCCGGTCAGCCGTATCGTGCGAATGCCCGTGGTCGTGCGAGTGGCTGTGATCGTGAGCGCGGTCATCCGAACCGGAGTGCGGCTCGTGGGAATGAGAGTGGCTGTGCGGGTGGTCGTGGGAATGTTCGTGTGAGTGCTCGTGCTGGTGGGCCATCTCTCTGGCCCAGAATTCCTCCCGCGGCAGCTCTTTCTGGCCGGCCGCTATCACGTCGGCCTTGGTGGCGCTGATGCCGCTGCGGTCCACGCGCGAGATCTCCAGGCGCGCGTCCACACCCAGCGCCTCCACCGTTCGGGTGAAGACCTCAGGAGGAACTCCGGCGTCAATCAGGGCGCCCAGGAACATGTCGCCGCTGATGCCGGAAAAGCATTCTAAATAGGCTATACGCATCACACCCTAATCATTCATCATAGGTTTAGGCTGTTTACCCGTCAAACCGGGGCAGCCGCACCGAGTTTGTTATAATCGCCTTTTTCGTCAGTAACTTACGATGCAAGCAGCCAGCCCGCAACTTCATCTATAAAGGCATAACCCTTGTATCTGGAATTTGAGCAGCAGCTTACGCGGCATGTTCGCGAGCTTTTGAAAAAGCAGTATGACCTCGACCTGCCCCGGCTCGTGGTGGACCAGCCACCCAATGTCAGCTTGGGGGAATTCGCGCTGCCTCTGAGCTTTGAACTGGCAAAAAAGCTGCGCAAGCCGCCCCGCAAGATCGCCGAGGAGATTGTGGCCGGGCTGGGCCAGGTCCCCGGGTTTGAAAAGTTTGAGGTCGCGGGCGCCGGGTACATCAACGCCCGCCTTGACCGCGTCGCCGCCGCCCGCGTGCTGCTGCGGGAAGCGCGGGCAAAGGCCGAGGAACCGGGAGCGGAAAAGATCCTGGTCGAGCACACCAGCATCAATCCCAACAAGGCGGCGCACATCGGCCATCTGCGCAACGCCATCCTGGGTGACACCTTCGTCCGCCTGCTGCGTGCCGCCGGCAAACATGTGGACGTGCAGAACTACATTGACAACACGGGCGTGCAGGTGGCCGACGTGGTGGTCGGCTTCCTCTACCTCGAAAAGAAGCCGCAGAGCGAAGTCGAAAGCCTGATCGCGCGGCCGCCCAACGGCAGGCCCTTCGACTACTACTGCTGGGACCTCTACGCCCGCGTCTCGCAATGGTATGAAGAGGACAAGGAGCACCTGAAGCTGCGCCTGAAAACCCTGCACGACATTGAAAGCGGAGGCAATGAGGCTGCGGCGATCGGCAAGCTCATCTCCAACGCCATCATCCGGCGCCACCTGGAGACCATGCAGCGGCTGGACATTACCTACGATTTTCTTCCCCAGGAAAGCGAAATCCTGCACCTGCATTTCTGGGAGCTGGCCTTTGAGCAGATGAAGCAGAAAGGCGTGCTTTACTTCGAAACCGAAGGCAAGAACAAGGGCTGCTGGGTGATGAAGCGGGCCTCTTCTTCGCAAGCCGCTAAACGAGAATCCGCGGCCGAAGGCAATGATGCTCCTGAAGCCAGGTCGGGCCCTGACGAAGACGCCAAGGTGATTGTCCGCTCCAACGGCACCGTGACCTACGTGGGCAAGGACATCGCCTACCATCTCTGGAAGTTCGGTCTGCTGGGCAAGGACTTTGGCTATCGCAGGTTCTACCGCTATCCCGACGGGCGCGAAGTCTGGATTTCGGCCGAATCCGGCGAAACCCAGCATCCCCATTTCGGCGGCGTGCACGCCATCTACAACGTGATTGATGCACGCCAGAGCGATCCGCAGAATAATGTGATTGAGGCCCTGCGCGGCCTCGGCTACACCGGGCAGGCGGACAACTATCACCATTTCTCCTATGAGATGGTGGCGCTGACGCCGCGCTGCGCCATCGAACTCGGCTATGAAGTGGCCGAAGAAGACCAGAAGCGTTCCTACATTGAAGTTTCCGGCCGCAAGGGTTTCGGCGTGAAAGCCGACGACCTGCTGGACGCGCTGATTGCCGCCGCGCAGAAGGAGGTTGACTCGCGCCACCCCGAGATGTCCGGCGCGGAACGCCGCAGCATTGCCACCCAGATTGCCATCGGCGCGCTGCGCTACTTCATGCTCAAGTTCACCAAGACTTCAGTGATTGCCTTTGACTTCGCCGACGCCCTGAGTTTTGAAGGCGAAACCGGCCCTTACGCGCAGTATGCCATTGTCCGCGCCACCAACATATTCCGCAAAGCCGGCTTGAGCGCGGAAGAAATTCTGGGCAGCGACGTTGACTTGCGGTTTCTAAACGAAGACGCCGAGTTCTGGGAACTCTGGCTTCGCGCCGGCCAGCTTTCCATGACCGTGCAGCAGTGCATCAACACCACCGAACCGGCGCACGCCGCCAAGTTCGCTTTTCAACTGGCGCAGATGTTCAACAACTTCTACCACAAGCACCACATCCTCACCGAAGCCGACCAGGCCCGCAAGCGTTTCCTGCTGGCCACCGCGGCTGTGGTGCGGCGCGCGCTGGTCGAGTCGCTGGAGATGATGGGCATTGAAGCGCCGCCCGTGATGTGAGGTCCGACGCCCAGTCGGCTGTTGCAGCCCTGCAATTCGCTCTTATTAACAGAAGTTGCAGGGCATCAAGCGATCTCTCCTAAAACCCCTTTGGCCTCTCGTCCACCACGTTGAAGGCCCGTTCCAGCGCCAGGCCGGCACGCCCCAGGGTGC
>DATIWA010000187.1:0-7265 GCA_035465515.1 Candidatus Limnocylindrales bacterium
GGCGCCTGAAGCGGCGCCGTAAAAATCGGGCGCGGTGGCCTGCGTGGGGCTGGCGCTAAGCGAGTAGTTGGTGGCCGAGCCTGTGCCGCGAGCGGTCAACAGAACACGGGTGGAGATGCCGGGATCAACGGCAGCGTCCACTACCTTTGCGGGACGAACGTTGTTGCAGTGAGAAAAAGGTAGCAGAGTAGAAGCTGGAAAGGCAATCCTGTACCAGCCATGAATTCAGAACATGTACCCGGTTTAGGCAGTGGACCATGAAAGACATGTACCACGTGGATGAACTATTTCGCGGCGAAGGAAAGATGGAATGGCGCTAGGATGGAGGAGACAGCTCAGCGCTGAAAGCAGTAAGTGGTCTTTGACAATTTAGCCGATAGCAGCGGTACTTGGTATCTGGTACATGATATCTGATATCTGGCACTTCGTACTTTTGGCTTGACAGTTGGGCGGTTTGAGTGTCTCGCGGGTATTGGCGAAGTAGTAATAGATGGCGTCGAAGCTCGAGCGGGAACGCCCCGGCGCAGCCCGGATTCGGGTGATTTTTTTCGGGGATGGTCCCCGGGGTGACTTCACCTAACTCCTTATTTTCCGGGGATGACGGGGAGAGGGGGATGTGCCCTGCTGCACAGCACACGCGAGGTTAATTGAGGAGTAACAAGGACCGAGCGGGGTGGTCTTCTATAATCAATCCGCCATGCGTAGTGACTGGACCAGGGAAGAAATCGCAGCCATCTATCATCAGCCTGTTCTGGACCTGCTGTTCGAGGCGCAGCAGGTTCATCGCAAACACCATCCGGCGAACCGGGTGCAGATATGCCGGTTGCTTTCGATCAAGACCGGCGGATGCCCGGAAGATTGCGCTTACTGTCCGCAGAGCGCGCACTATGAAACGGGAGTGGCGCGGCAGCCGCTGATGGACAAGGCGGAGATTCTGGCGTCCGCCAGGCGAGCGAAGCAGGAGGGAGCGACGCGCTTCTGCATGGGAGCGGCGTGGCGTCAGGCGCCGGAAGGCCGGGAGTTTGATTCGGTGGTGGAATCGGTAGCGGCGGTGGCGGAGCTGGGAATGGAGGTGTGCTGCACGCTGGGCATGCTTACCGGGAGCCAGGCGAGCAGGCTCAAGCAGGCGGGGTTGACGGCGTATAACCACAATCTGGACACCTCGCCGGAGTTCTACAGCAAGATCATCACTACGCGGACCTACCAGGAGCGGCTGGACACGCTGGCGGCGGTGCGCAAAGCGGGAATCACGGTGTGCTGCGGTGGAATCGTGGGCATGGGCGAGTCAGACGATGACCGGATCGGCCTGCTGCACCAGTTGGCCACGCTTGACCCGCATCCGGAGAGCGTGCCCATCAACATGCTGGTGCGGGCGCAGGGAACGCCGCTGGGAACAGAGCCGGACCTGGATCCCCTTGTGATGGTGCGCATGATCGCCACGGCGAGGATTCTGATGCCGGATTCGATGGTGCGGCTGGCTGCTGGACGACGCCAGATGGCGCGCGAGACCGTGCTGCTGTGCTTCCTTGCGGGAGCGAATTCGATTTTCTATGGAGAAAGGCTGCTGACCACGCCCAATCCGGCGCCGGATGAAGACGCAGCGCTGCTGGCGGCGCTGGGCCTGAAAGCCATGGAAGCTGCCGGTTCGCGATGAACAGGCAGCCGGCAGAAGTGGCGCCGGGCTACAAACTTTTTTTGCCGATGCGGCGGGCCAGGAGTTCGCCGTAAACGCCGATGAGATTCCTGATCATGGATTCGGCATTGAATTTGATTGTGGCGGATTGACGGCCGGCCTGGCCGATTTGCCGCGCGCGCTCCGGGTTGCGAAGCAGGAAGAGCAGCCGGTCCGCGGCGGTGACGTGGTCCTCCGCGGAAACCAGAAAGCCGTTTTCACCGTCGGTAACAGCTTCAGGATTGCCGCCGACGCGGCTCACTACGGACGGCACTCCGCAGGCCATGGCTTCCAGCAGGGCGTTGCAGAAACCTTCGCTGCGGGACAAGAGACAGAACGCGTGGCTCATTTTGAGCAGCGGCACCGGGTCATCCACAAATTCGAGAAAGCGGACGTTCTTTTCCAGGCCCAGGGTGCGCACGAGCTGGCGGACTTCCACGGCGTAGTCTTCTTCGTAAAGGCTGCCGGCAATCACAAAGACGGTTTCAGGCAATTCACGGCAGACGCGCTGGGCGGCGCGCAAGACCACGTCAATGCCTTTGACGCGTCGAACGTTGGCGAGGCAGGTGACAATGTGCGGCGCGGAGGCCCAGTCCGCAGTGGTGAAAGCGGCGGTTTCACGATGGGCGGCGGCAATCTGGTGCAGGTCAACGCCGTTGTGGATCACCAGTACTTTCTCTGGGTTCACGCCGTCGCGATCAACGCAGAAGCGCTTTACCTCTTCCGAGACGGCAAGCACGCGGTCGGAGAGACGGTTGATGAGGCGATAGGCAAGATGATGCTTGGCGGAGCGAAGGATCCCCATGTCGCGGCGGGAAGAAAGCAGCAGCGCGCCGCTGAGCTTGGCGATGAGTCCGCCCCAGAGGTTGGAAGTCTCAAAATAAGTCTGGACGATTTCAACCTGCTCGGCGCGGATGAGACGATGCAGGCGCAGCGCGGCCCTCATCCCCTGAAGGTCATAGACGCGGCGGATAGGGAAGACGTGCACGGGAACGGAGATGGTCTTCTGAATCTCAGGATCAATGCGGAAGGTGGCGATGGAGCAGCGTACAAGTTCAGGAGGAAGCAACTGTACCAGTTTGAGGAGATTGCCTTCGCCGCCGCCGCGGGCCACAAGATGGTCAATGAGAAACAGGACGTGCGGAGGCCGCTGCGCCTTGCTGAGAGCGAGCGCTTCAGGAGAAGACATCAACTGCGGCATATCCTGCGCAGAATTCCAGACCTGGGATGAAAACCTTTGCATACCGTCCTTGGCTTGGTCACCGCAAGACTCAGGGTCAATGAGTCTTAGGTAATTGGTACGTGCAATTTGTGCGCCAACGCGCACAAGCCATGCGAAGAGCGTCGCCCGGGCGCCGGCAGTTCGCGGCGCGTGTTTTCAATGGCTTTGCAGTCATGGCGCGGGGCGGTGCGGGCTTCTTCTTCAGTTGAAACCGGGAGAGCAGAGCTAATTTCCTGCAAGCTTTTGCACAAGAGATCAGAGATTATCCCGTAAGCATCTGTTTTACCGCATGATTGTTTGGCAAAGATCGTGCTCAAAGTGAGGTAGATCAGCGAATGCGACAGGCGATCAGCGGAAAGAAATGACTGGCGCCGGCAGCTGATGAATGAAGGCGACGGATAAATCATGAAAAAGTTTTCCTCTTTTGCTTGTACTCTCTCTCTGATGTTGCTGGCTGGTGCCGCAACTGCGTCAGCCGTGGGAACGCGCACGGTAGCCAGCCATATTGAACCGGCAGCTTTTCCCGAATCTGGAGGGTTGGTGGTGCTGGGATCACTGCTGATCAGCGGCGCAACGTTGCTGCGTCGCAGATGGTCCAGCCGGGAGAAATAGAACGACGTTGCCATTGGAATTGCTTTTGCCCCAGGCCCCCCGTAAAGGAGGGCCTGCTTTTTGTGGCGCAGTCCGGCCTCAGCCGGTGACGCGCGAAGCGGATGAATAATGGTAGTAGCCTTTGCCCGCCGCTTCTTCAGAGCTGTTGAAGACAACTCCGGCCAGCTTCTTGGGTTCCACCTGGGCCAGTAACCGGGCGAGATACTCACGCGGGGTCTTTCTGGCGCGCACCACCAGCAACGCGCTTTCGCAGGATGCATTGATAAGCTCAAAATCGGCCAGGTTGAGCGCTGGAGGAGAATCCACGATCACCAGGCGGAAAGTCTCTGACGCCCAGCCGATGAACTCTTTCCAATTCGGCCTGGAGAACAGCTCCGGCGGCGAGGTTGTGGTTTCTCCTGCAGGAAGGACGTAAAGGCTGGGAACATCAGTGTGAAGAATCGCGGATTGGTATTCGCACGAGCCTTCAAGAACGCCGGCAAGTCCGCTGGTTTCAGGATCGCCCAGCAGGTTTGAGAGGCCACGGCTGCGCAGATCGGCATCCACCAGCAGCACGGGCCAGTTCTGGATGTTGGCATAACACAGCCCAAGGTTGAAGACCGTGAGCGTCTTGCCTTCGCCCTGCGTGGCGCTGCTGACCACCAGAGAGCGCGCGCCGCTCCTGGTCTGCTGCTTCACCAGCCGGGTACGCAGCGTGCGATAGGCTTCCACCGCGCCCTGCATGGCCGGGTTGTACTGCGTGACCAGGAATGATTTCTCCTCCGTGCGGGGCAGGCGTATGGTGCGACAGTTCTCCAAACGGCCGGAAAGCACCTGGGCTGCTGCTTCATGGCTTTCTTTCAGAGGAGTCAGCAGATATTTCAGGTCGGTGCCTGCCTGGTGAGCGCTGGAACCGTTGCTGCCCAGGTTTTCTTTCAGGGAACCGACAAGCTCATGGATATCGAGGTTGGCCGCCGCTGGAGCGGGGTTCACGCCCTGGACTTTGCGAGTTTCGTTGAAAAATTTGCTCATGTGTCGTTCTTTGATTCCTGTGAAGATTTCTCTATCAGATCTTTTGACCGGTGGAAGCCGCTGATAAGACCGCCGGCGCTTTGGTTGTGGGTTCCGGCACGTCGAGCTGAAGCTGGGAAAGGCTGAGCTCGTCGGCCGCGTCCATGATGAAATCAGCGCCAAGCTTTTTGACCTGGCGGCGGAAACCGAATGTCAGCGCGCGATCGCATAGCGAATTAATCAGGCGCGGAACACCGTTGGTAAGACGATGGATCTCCTCCAGGGCCGGAGTGGTGAACGGATTTTCTCCGCGCAGACCTGCCACATGCAGCCGCTCTGCGATGTAGGCGCGGGTCTCAATGAAGGTCAGCGCGCGCAGCCTGGAGATGACGGAGATGCGCTGCTTCAGCGCGCCCAGCTCCGGCTTGGCCAGCAACGGCAGCAGTTCAGGCTGGCCGCAAAGGATGACCTGGAGCACGTTGACCGGATAGTTGTCCAGATTGAGCAGCAGGCGCACTTCTTCAATGAGCGCGGGCGAAAGAAGATGCGCTTCATCAATAATCAGGACCACCGCGCCATTGCGTCTGTAGGAATCGAGCAACAACTCATGCAGGAGACGAAGGCGGGCCGGCTTGGTGCTTGCAGGAGCGGAGATTTCCAGTTCATCGAAAAGCATTTCGAACAGCTCATCGACCGTCAATGTGGGGTTCACCACAAAGCCGGTGCGGAGCGGCCTTTGGGGCGAGGCCTCATGCAGAAGAATGTGTTGCAGGCAATACAGCAGCGTGGTCTTGCCCGTGCCGATCGGCCCGACGGAAATCTGCAGGCCCTTGCGTGAGGCAACGCCTTCAACCATGGCCCGCAGGGTGTTTCTGTGGGGCTCAGCCAGATGAAGGAACCGGGGATCCGGCGAAAGCCGGAACGGTTCCTGTTTTAACCCATAAAAAGCCGAATACATGTCCGATCCTTGTCCTGGGACTTTGCTTGCCCGGGCAAAACCATAAGGGCAACTCTGGTGCCAAACATAGGTAATGCAAACGGTTACATGTCAATCAGTTACACCAGAACCTGCGGGGCCTTAGAGCGTTCCCTAAGGTGCCTGCGCAAAATGTTGCATATTTTGCGCCTGAAGTTTTCTTCCTTTATCAGTGGGGAGAAAAGCATAAGGCTCAAGGCAGGGCCGCGCTGACCTGGCGCGTTGAGGATTCCGCCTTCGCGCGTGCTGTCATTAATTGGCTTGCGAGCCCGTCGACGGCCGCTCGTATCCGATCGCAGATGGTCCGGGTCGCGGCCTCATCTTCCTGGTAGGGATCGCGGATGTTGATGCTGCGCGGCGAGGCGAATAGACCCAGCAATGTAGTCCGGGAAGATGCTTCAGGATATTCATGCTTCAGTAGAGTCATGTTCTCCTGGTCCATGACAAGGATCAGATCGGCGTCCACCAGCATTTCACGAGTGACCCGGGCGGAGCGATGATCGCGCAGGTTGACTCCGTAATCGGCTGCGATGCGTACCATCTTTTCCGGACTGGTTCGGCCTTCGCGCGGGAAGAAGCCGGCTGAAGTAATTTCGAGCCCGGGCAGGCGCTGTGCTGCCAGCCGGGCCGCCAGCGGGCTGCGGCAGATGTTGCCGAGGCAGAGAAAAACGATCTTTCTGATTTTGCCGGTGCGCAGCTTCTCAAGGACGTCCCGGTGATGGCGGATGAGTTCATGCTTCAGTTGCATGCCGGCTAATCTGGTTCGCAAAGGCCGAAGCTGGTCGGCAACAGTCAGTGTGAGGATTCGCCTGGTCACGCGCAAATCGCGCCAGTCAAAGTGGTCCCAGCTTTCCTTGCGCACCAAGGGACGCAGCACTTCGAAAAATGAAAGCAGGCGAGGCCGGACCATCAGAAGCGGGTCATGGTGATCGGCCCGCAGGTTGGCCCTGAACCAGTCGGCGTCGGTGCGCAGGTCGCGCGCATAGTAAAGGGTCCGATACCGGGGCTGCGCGGGAAGCTGCTGGCCGCGGGCAACCGAAAGGAGTCCCAGGGGAAAGTTGATGCCCGCATCTATGGCCAAAGCCAGCGAGCCCCAGAAGCGCGGGTTGATCTCCATGAGCCAGTGGCGGCCGTCAGGGTCCATCTTGAATTCAACCATGGCCACCCCGTGCCAGCGCAAGGCGGTAAGCAGCTTTTCCGCGTCCGCCAGCAGGGTGGGCGGCGGCTCAATGGAACGGCGATACGAGCTTGCGCCGCCGGAGAGCGGGAACTCATGTATCCTCTCGTGAACGAAGTGCCAGACCTTTCTGCCGCGATCGAACAGAAACTCGGCGCCTATACCGCGGCCAAAGACATACTGCTGCTGCATCACCGGCGTGTAGCGCAGCCAGTCGCGCAACTGGCTTTGGCGATGGCTTTCATCCCTGACTATGGCGACCGCCAGTGTCCGCAACTCGCCTTCAACCATTACTTTGCTGCGTACAGGCTTCAGCACAAGCGGAAACTGGCCGGCGCAACCGATCTCGTCCAGGGATGAAATGAGCCTGCTGTGCGGAACGGGGACATTGAGTTCGTTCGCCAGGCTCCAGGTCTTCTGCTTGTCAAGCGCGACATCCAGGGCGGCATTGTCCGGCAAAACGGCCTTGGTCCGCAGCGGGTCGGCTGCGTCAAGCGTGCGAAACATCAACAGGGAAGACTCGGTGGCGGGCACGATCAGCTCATAGCTGCGCGCCGCATCCTGCTGGACCAGCCAGGAGAGGAACTCTCCCGGCTGGTCTATCGCAGGCTGTTGC
>DATIWA010000188.1:0-2564 GCA_035465515.1 Candidatus Limnocylindrales bacterium
GGAGCGACCTGCCTGCCGGCGTGATGCGTGACTTCCCTGGGCGAGCGCTGCTCGATGGGGATCTGATCGCCGGTGGGCGTATTCAGGTCCACGGTGGACCACGGCGCGGCAACGTAGAACGGAATTTCGTGCTCTTTGGCCAGAACGGCCACGCTGTAAGTGCCGATCTTGTTCGCCACGTCGCCGTTGGCGGCAATGCGGTCCGCTCCAACGATTACGGCTTTGATCTTGCCCTGGCGCATCATGGCCCCGGCCATGTTGTCGGCGATCAAAGTGGTGGGAATGCCGTCTTTCATCAGTTCCCAGGCGGTGAGGCGCGAGCCTTGCAGGAAGGGGCGGGTTTCATCGGCGAAGACATGGATCTGTTTGCCGGCTGAAACCGCCGCGCGGATCACGCCGAGCGCGGTGCCGTAACCGCAGGTCGCCAGGGCCCCGGCGTTGCAGTGCGTGAGCACTCCGCCGGAACCGGGCATGAGCGTTGCACCGTGGCGTCCCATGGCTTCATTGGCGGCAATGTCCTCCACCAGCATCTGCCGGGCTTCGGAGATGATGGCCTCCCGGATGTGGTCAAGCGGTTGATCAGCAAGGGAGTCGAATTTCTGCTGCATGCGGCGAATCGCCCAGAAGAGGTTGACCGCGGTGGGGCGCGTGGCGCCAATCACTTTGCAGACCTGGTCAAAGTGAACCCGCAGCTCCTGAATGTCGGTGGCGCGCGCGTGCTTCACCCCCAGGGCGACGCCCATGGCTGCGGCCACGCCAATGGCCGGCGCGCCGCGCACGATCATGTCGCGAATGGCAGCAGCAACTTCTTCGTAGGTGCGGCAAAGAACGTAGGTCTCTTCCGTGGGAAGTTTGGTCTGGTCAATAAAGCGGACGCCCTGCGCGGTCCATTCGAGTGTGTTGATCATGAGAGCTTGTGATTTCTTCTAATGGAGTAATGATCCAGCATAGCAAATTACGCGCCGAAGCAACGATGTCACGGCCGATGAGCGTCGCAGCGCAGCCCCGGCGAGTTGGTCGTCGCCGGACGGCCGCAGATCTCGCATGTGCCCGAGTAGGCAAAGGTCTGGGGCAGCGGCTTGAGTTTCAGGTGCGCGGCCTTGACTTCAGTGGCCGTGAAAACCGAAATGAAAGGCGCGGGTGCGGCGGCTTTTTCAACCGCCGGCCTCCCGCCGGCTTCTTCGCGTTCCACCAGACAGGCGACGCCGGCAATGTGAAAGCCGAATTCGCGCGCGGCCTCAATGGCCTGGATGGTGGACCCTCCGGTGGTGCACACGTCGTCAACAATCACGACGCTGGCGCCTTTTTCCTGGAAGCCCTCGATACGGCGGCCCATGCCGTGGGACTTTTCTGCTTTGCGGACAAGAAAACCGTGCACCGGCGCTTGCTGCTGGGCACTGATCACCGCCACCGCCACAACGATAGGGTCGGCGCCCATGGTCAGCCCGCCCACCGCCTGGGCAGACCAGCCCCGGTCGCGGAGCAGGTCGAAAAAGACGCGGCCGGTGAGCTCGGCGCCCTGTGCCCGCAGGGTGGTGGTGCGGCAGTCAATGTAGTAGTCGCTTTTCAATCCGGAGGAAAGGGTGAACTCACCCAGGCGGAAGGAATTCGTCGCCAGAAGATTCAGAAGCTGTTGTCGCGGGCTGTGGTCCATAGGAACAACAATAAAGTTATCAGTTTGGGGCCGCTCAGGCCAGTCAGGAGGCCTTCTCCATGTGCCGGAATCCCTGGGTAATGATGAATAGAAGCGTGAATATGGCCAGGTTGTACCCCATGTGGACAAAGACGCAGGTGGCGACGGACCGGGTCCTGACGCGCACCACCGTGATGACGACCCCGACCGCGAAAAGAATGAGCAGAGGCACCCAGGCCCGGGCCAGCTGTCCCTGATGGAGCATGGCGAACGCGCCCCCGGTGATGATCACGGATGGAACAACTCCCGTCCAGCGGGCCACAGCCGGATAGACAAATCCGCGAAAGAAAAGCTCTTCCATGAGGGGAGCGATCAAGATACCGAAGAAGGCCAGCAGATATGCCGAACCGGTATCGCGGAAGAACTGGTCAATGGGAAGAGATTTGGGAATCCATCGTTGCAGCAGACCAGAGAGAAGTTGCGATGTCAGTCCCAGGGCGGCGCCGCCAGCCAGGGCCGTCAGAGCTTTCTGAGCGTCGGGCATGTTCCACCGAATGGCCCGCCGCAGGCCGACCCCGTGCCGCAGGATGACCAGGTACGCGGCGAATCCGAGCGTGAACACATACGCCATCGCTTCCGCAGGAACCAGGACGAAAGCATTCATCGCAAGCGCCCTCGCGTCCGCGGGGTGGGCGCCGTGTCCGTAATAGGCGATTGAGATGGCTACAACAGAAAACAGGAACAGCGACACTCCCGCGGCAACCAGCACCAGAACAACATCAATCAGGTCCACCACAGCCTCTGCGCCATTTCCATCGTCGCCAGAGGGAGTCGCAGGCGTCAGCGGTACCGGTGGTGGCGCCACGGGTTGTTCTTGCGAAAGTGGGTCGAGGTAATCCAAATGTTTTGGCGCGATCAATGCCCTGAAAAC
>DATIWA010000189.1:0-2280 GCA_035465515.1 Candidatus Limnocylindrales bacterium
GAACAGATAGGCGCGTTCGCGGCCCAGGATAAACATCATCAGCAGCTCGGCATTCAGGCGCGGCGAGGGAACGTCTTTTTCAAGGAAAAGCCGGTACGCGGAATCGACGCACTGCTTGAGCTGCATGATTGAGCCGCCCCATCTGGGTTGGGGAAGTTTAACACCCCTTTACCATAGAGTACACAGAGGGCATCGGCGGAATACCAGCTCTGCTGCAGATCAACGCAGACGGCCGCTGAGTCTGCTGAGCCATTTGGACTCATTGCTCCATTGACCCCGTTGTTCCGTTGATCCATGGGACCAGAAGCCGGATGGAAGTTACTTAAGTCTCGCTCACCTAAGAGATTTTCAGTTTTGTTTACAAGCGTCGTCGTCCATGTAGTATACGCAGCGTTCCAGCCAGCGCTTTTCCTCCTCTCCCGGTCAGGTTTCGGGTAGCGCATGGTGCACCAAATACAGTTCAAGGAGACAAGCGCATGAAAGTTCCGTGTGTCCGATGGATGGCAGGCTCCAACCGGCAGAGAGAAAGTTTCGTAATCACCGGGCTTAAATTGGCAATGCTGATGGCGGCCCTGATGTTTGCGCAAATGAATGCGCAGGCCCAGAACGGCAGTATTCTGCCGGCGCAGAACCCTTCGGGCGTTTCGGCCACCTACAACACCACCGGAAGCTTTGACTTCAACAATCCTTTCTTCAAGAGCCTTGGGACCAACGGACGCTCGTGCGTGACCTGCCATGAACCTTCGCAAGGTTGGACGGTCTCCGCGGCCGGAGTGCAGAAGCGCTTTCAAGAAAGCAACGGACTGGACCCCATCTTCCGCGCGGTGGATGGAGCCAACTGTCCCAACAACGCAGCACCAGGCGATGCCGATGCCTTCAGCCAGTTGCTCAACAAGGGACTGATTCGCATTGACCGTCCTCTGCCCAGCAATGCCGAGTTCACCATCCAGGTGGATTCTGACCCCTACAACTGCTCTACCCCGACCGACATTTCCGTCTATCGCCGCCCGCTGCCCTCTACAAACCTGAAGTTCCTCAGCGCAGTGATGTGGGACGGCCGCGAAACCGCGCCGGGCAAGAGCATTGCTGATGACCTGACCCAGCAGGCCATTGACGCCACACTGGGCCATGCGCAGGCCGCTGCCGCTCCCGATCCCGCGACGGCGCAGGCCATCCGCGACTTTGAGAGCGCGCTCTTTACCGCTCAGGTGTTCGACAACAAAGCCGGCATCCTGTTTGCCGACGGAGCCACTGGCGGCCCGGTTCCGCTTTCACAGCAGGAATTCTTCCTGGGCATCAATGATCCGCTCGGCGGGAATCCCAGCGGAGCGCCATTCACCTCAGATGTTTTTAACCTGTATCAGAGCTGGGCCAATGCTCCGGGTAATTCGCGCATTGAAAGATCACGCGCCTCGGTCGCCCGTGGCGAGCAGATCTTTAACACGCTGGTGATTCCCATCTTCGGTGTGGGCGGTCTGAATGGCCCCTCCGATCCCAGCCAGGCGGTCATCATCGGCACCTGCGGCACCTGCCATGACAGCCCCAATGCCGGGGACCATTCTCTGTCCGTTCCGCTGGACATCGGAGTCACCGACGCGTCGCGCCGCACCTCGGACCAACCGCTCTTTACCCTGACCAACAAAGCTACCGGGCAGGTCATCCAGACCACCGATCCCGGCCGCGCCATGGTGACGGGTAAGTGGAAGGACGTCGCGCGCTTCAAAGGCCCGATTCTTCGCGGACTGGCGGCGCGAGCGCCCTATTTCCACAACGGCTCGGCTGAGACCCTGCGCGATGTGGTGAACTTCTACGACCAGCGCTTTCAGTTGCGTATGACCTCACAGCAGAAAGACGATCTGGTGGCTTTCCTTTCGACGTTGTAACCGGATGAATGCCTGAACAAGGGGCGTGGAATGCGCCCCTTGTTGTTGTCTTCCGGCCTGGCATCTCGCGGGGCAATGGCTCGCCGCTAGTGGACAGGTATCGTCACCTGTACCCCAGGTGACATTTTGTTAATCAGCGAGGGCTTGCCCGTCGCCTTTACATAAACGGTGTAGTTGCCTCCATTGAGGTTGAACTGCGCCAGGTCCATGGACGAAACGATCACTGGCGCATCCTTGAGCCAGAGCAGTTTTTCTCCGTCCTGAGAAACGTAAACGGAGAAGTGGTCAATCGTATTGCTCTGCCCGGTAATGCTCCAGGAAACCACGGTTCCGGACACGGAGGCTTTCACGGTTACGCAATTATCAATCCCGGTTTCAATCTCCGAGCCTTCCTCGT
>DATIWA010000190.1:0-1654 GCA_035465515.1 Candidatus Limnocylindrales bacterium
GCCCGCCAGGATCAACAGCGCCCCTTGCGGACAGAACGCCAGGCAGGCGCCCAGGACGAATAAGCCTTTGGTATTGCAAAGAAAAGCGAGCCCGGCTGCCAAGCCGCTCCAAAACGCCTTTCCCCGCCAGGCCAGCCACACCGCAAGGAAATGAGGCAGGATCATCAACAGGTCGGGTCCCAGCACAAGGGCGGACGCCGGAATGTCGAAAATGAAGAAAAATGCCAGCAGCCACGCTGCCGCCACTCCTTCCCGCTTTCCCCACAACTGTTCCGCGAACCGCCACGCGGCCAGGCAGGCGAGCCAAAGAAAAACAGTCCCCGCGAGACGCAGAGCCAGCCCGTTGCGCGCATCCCATAGCAGATAGACAGCGGCGGACAGTGGAGGCTTGTCGTACCAGACATCGCGATAGAGGGCCTTGCCAAGCAGCATCTGGATCGCCGCCGCGGCCGGATACGCCTCTTCGGTCCAGAGAACGCGCAGATAGCAAAGGCGCGAAGCCAGCAACGCGAAAAACAGCCCAAGACCGGTCCATGTTCTGTCTCTGCGAAACATCGGAATAGAATCATATCAGCACGTGCCAACAAACCTGATGGTTCCTGTTTCGGAGGCGGGAAAGCGGCTGGACCACTTCTTGCAGGAGCAAATGCCCGCCTACAGCCGGTCCCGTTTGCAAAGCTGGGTGAAAGGCGGGCGTGTGACTGTGGATGGCAAAACGGAAAAGCCATCCTTCCCTCTGCGCGGCGGTGAACTGCTCGAAATCAGGCCGGACGTCTTGCCCCCGTTGCGGGCCGAGGCGGAGGACCTGCCGCTGGAGATTCTCTACGAAGATGAGAGCGTTGTGGCCGTCAACAAGCCGGCCGGCATGGTGGTACACGCGGGGGCGGGGAACCACGACGGGACGCTGGTGAATGCGCTCCTCCATCGTTTTGGCTCCCTCTCTGGAGTGGCTGGCGACCTGCGTCCTGGCATTGTGCACCGGCTGGACCGTTATACCAGCGGGGTGATTCTGGTAGCCAAGACGGATACGGCACACGCCGCGCTCGCGGCCCAGTTTTCGGGGCGCAAGGTCGAAAAAATGTACATAGCGCTCGTCCATGGCGAGGTTCAGGGCGAATCCGGAGAAATTCGAAAGCCGATCGCGCGGGACCCGGTCCATCGCACGAAAATGACGGCGCGCCTGGCCTCGGGACGGGAGGCCATTACGTCGTGGCGGGTGAACCGGCGTTTTCCCCGTTTCACCCTGCTGGACGTCCGGATCGGAACCGGCCGGACGCACCAGATCCGGGTGCATTTGAAGAGCCTGGGACACGCGGTTGCGGGAGACAAACTGTATGGGGCGCCGGCTCATCACTCCGGGCGGTTCTTTCTGCATGCCCGGCAGATCCGTTTTCTGAGCCCATCGACGAAGCAGCCGGTGACGGTTCTCGCGCCATTGCCGCCGGAATTGGAGTTGTGGCTAAAAGAACTATAATCAGAGTGTCTTTCTGCATGAAGATTTCCTTTCTCACCTGGATTGCGCTCGGGCTGCTTGTGTCCAATGCCGCGGCGCAGAACGCGAAGCCGGCCCCCGGCGAAGCCGAGGACAAAAACCGAATTGTGCTCGACGTCACCCGGGTGAACCTCTTGTTCACGGTGTCGGACAAGAAGGGCC
>DATIWA010000191.1:0-6739 GCA_035465515.1 Candidatus Limnocylindrales bacterium
CCTGGAGAACTTCGGTGCGGTCAAAATCTGGTTTGGATTTAGCCATATCTCTGGTAGATGTTCTACTAGTGTACTGGTAGAATATCTACTAGTAAAAGATTTCTTGTCAAGCAGAAAGACTCGCTCTGTTGTTGGCACATCAAATGTCGGATGGAAATAACACATGAAATGTCAGATTTGGCTTCTATTCGCCTGGGGCGGCAAAGAAGGGACGCACACCATCGGCTACATCAATCCTGCCATTCTGGGATCAAGTCCTCGACCGTCGCTTTATTGAGCGCTCTTTAGGCGCGTTGACCTCGGACCAGGTCTGCAAAAATCGTTGACTCGACTCAGGGCGGCGTGTAGGATTAATGCCCTAGATGCGCCAGTCCAGCATCAATCCGGCTTTCGCCCGCAACATGGCCATGTGTTGTTGTATGTGTATGTGTCCTTGTCCATGCGAGCGGCCGGTAAAACGCAATCTTTCATAGCTGTAAAAGATTGAACCAAGTTTAGGAATACCGGGCCGCTCAAGCTGAGCGGCCTTTTCAATTTCAGGCTGCTCAACCTCAGGCCCTCGGGAAATGAGGAAAGCATGCCACACCGCAAGCAGCCGATTGCCATTTACTACGAGCATCCGCACTGGTTCAAGCCGCTGTTCGCCGAACTGGAGCGCCGCGGCACGCCTTTTGTCCGCGTGGACGCAGCCCAGCACCATTTTGATCCTGCCCACCTCAACGGCGAAGGCAGCTATTCGCTGGTGTTCAATCGAATGAGCCCTTCGGCCTACCGCCGCGGCCACGGCCAGGGCATCTTTTACACGCAGTACTATCTTGCTCACCTCGAGCAGCGCGGCAAGCGCGTCGTCAATGGCCAGAAGGCGTTCCGCTATGAAACCTCCAAGGCGCTCCAACTCTCCCTGCTTGAATCGCTGGGCATCCCATATCCCCGGACGCGTGTCATCAACAGCCCTGCTGACGCAGTCCAGGCCGCAAAGGGCCTGCGTTTCCCCATCGTGGTGAAGCCCAACATTGGCGGTAGCGGCGCCGGCGTCACCAAGTTCCAGGACCCTGAGCAACTCAGGCAGGCCGCGACAAACAACACTCTCGACCTCGGTCTCGACAATACCGCCCTCGTCCAGGAATTCATTCCTGCCCGGGGCGGGCACATTGTGCGCGTGGAAGTCGTGGGCTGCAAGTTTCTTTATGGCATCAAGGTCCACCTTACCGGTGAAACTTTTGACCTCTGCCCCGCCGATATCTGCAAGACCACCGGCGGCCAGGAGCTTCAGCGCGCCGCCTGCCCCGTGGACGCCCCCAAGACCGGCCTCAGGGTTGAAGGCTACACACCCCCGGATGACGTGATTCGCTCCGTCGAGCGCATCATGACCGAGGCCAACATTGAAGTCGGCGGCGTGGAATACATCACCGACGATCGCGACGGCCGGATTTACTTCTACGACATCAACGCGCTTTCCAACTTCGTCGCCGACGGCCCCAAGGTCTTGGGCTTTGATCCCTTTGTCCGCCTGGTGGATTACCTGGAAAAGGAGGCCGCGTGATGCGTTACGGATACTGGCTCCCTGTTTTTGGCGGCTGGCTGCGCAATGTGGAAGACGAGGACATGCAGGCCACCTGGCCTTACATCAGCCGGCTCGCCCGGCGCAGCGAAGAGATAGGCTATGACCTCACGCTGATCGCTGAACTGAACCTGAATGACATCAAGGGCCCCGAGGCCCCCTCGCTCGATGCGTGGTCCACGGCCGCCGCGCTGGCCGCTGTGACCCATCGTCTCGAGTTGATGGTCGCGGTCCGGCCTACTTTTCACAACCCGGCTCTGCTGGCCAAGCAGGCGGCCAACATTGACCACATCAGCAACGGCCGCCTCTCGCTCAACGTTGTCTCCTCCTGGTGGGCGGAGGAGGCCCGCAAGTACGGCGTGCAGTTCGATCAGCACGATGACCGCTACGCCCGCACCTCGGAGTGGCTGGATGTGGTGGACCAGGCCTGGAGCAGGGACCACGTCAGCTACCAGGGCAACTATTACCGGGTTGACGATCTGGTGCTCCAGCCCAAGCCGGTCGCGCGCCCGCGCCCCGTCGTTTATGCCGGTGGCGAGTCCGAAGCCGCCAAAAACCTGATTTCTCAGAAGTGCGATGCCTACGTGATGCACGGCGACCCGCCCCAGCGCATCCGGGAAAAAGTCAGCGACCTTTCCCAGCGGCGCGAGCGCTGGGGGCTGCCGCCCATGCAATTCGGCGTGGCCGCCTACGCCATTGTGCGCGACTCGGAAGCGGAAGCGCGCAAAGAGCTGCAGCGCATCACCGACGTCAAGCAGAATGCCGCCGGCTACCAGAACTACCAGCAATGGCTGGCCAATACCCAACTGGAGCAGCGCGTCTCGCTGGAAGATTATTCCGTCTCCAACCGCGGTCTGCGGTCGGGGCTGGTCGGCACGCCGGAGCAGGTGGCCGGGCGCATTGCCGAATTCGAAGGTGCCGGCGTTGATCTGCTGCTGTTGCAGTTCAGCCCGCAGCTGGAAGAGATGGAACGCTTCGCCCGCCAGGTGATTCGCCCGGCTGCGCGGCCTGCGGCCAGGGTCGTAAACGGTTTCGCGTCCCGCGAAGAGAGGAGGGCGGCCATCGGCTGACCGAACAGCCGCTGGCTGTCCTTCTGATTGAAGCCATGCGGGCCATGCTCCTTCCGGTCCGCATGGCTTTTAAGAGCGTTACGTGATCGCAGACTGCACAAACAGTCCGCGCAGATCGTCCAGGTCGGCCATGGTGAAATCCGGAACTACCTTGTCCGCCCCGGCCTTCCGCAGCAGCGGTCCCCGTCCATTCGCTGCGATCGCCAGGCACTTCATGCCCGCGAATTTTGCCGCCTCAACGCCCGCCACGGCGTCTTCGCATACCAGTACGTTTTCCGCGCTCAGCCCCAGTCCGCTCGCCGCCAGACGGAAGATCGTGGGGTCCGGCTTGCCCTTGTCCACGTCGTCCCCGCTGACAATCACTCGAAAAGATCTCTTCAATCCCAGCGCGTCCAGCATGTATTCAGCCCGGCTGCGGCTGGCGGAACTGGCCAGCGCCATGGGCATCGCCGCCGCTTTCAGTTGCTCCAGGAATTCCCCCAGCCCGTCAATGGTCTTCAGGTCCTGCACTGAGTTGCGAAACAACGCTTCCTTCTTCGCCCCGTAATGTTTGACCTGTTCCTCGGTCAAATCGCCCAGAAAATGCCGCAGGATGTCCTCCCTCTTGCGCCCTTCCAGCACGAATAGAAGGTCGTCCTCGGTCACGTCCTTCCCGATGGATTGAAAAAAGGTCTTCCAGGCTTGCTTGTGCGCCGGATGGCTGTCCACAATCACGCCATCCAGGTCGAAGATCACACCCTTGAGCATTCAGCTTCCCTTGTTCCGTAAGTTGTCTTCCCGGGCTTGTGCCCTGTTTACGTATTAACCCAACCCCGGCCAGGAAGATTGCGCGGCAGTGTAATTATTGAGTGTACCAATGTCCAGCAGGAAACCCGAGATCTTGTACGCGGACATCCGTCCCGTCAACCTGGGAAGGAGATGAAAACCGACATCGGCGGGGCGTTGCATGGGAATGGAATCGAAGATCTCCTGGCGCGCCACCATCACCCCCGAAAACGCCCAGTTACTCTCCGAGCGCGCCGGCTTTTCCACAAAGCTTCGCACCACGTTGTTTTCGTCCGCGGAAACAATGCCGCATTGGGTCGGGTCCGGCACCTGGTGGATCCCCAGCGTTGCCAGCGTATGATGGCCCTGGTGGAATGCGAAAAGCTGCGCCAGATCGACGTTGGTCAGGACGTCGCCGTAGAGAATGAAGAAATCTTTCTCCCCGGCGACAAAACTCCGGTTCTCCGCCAGCGTCCCGGCGCTTCCCAGCAATTCTTTCTCTTCTGCGATTCGGACCCGCACGCCGTCGTTTTGTTGCAGGGCGAACTCCCGTATCTTCGAGGGGTGCGCGTGGACGTTGACCAGGACTTCATCGATCCCCGCCGCTTTGCAGAGGTCCAGCCAGATTTTAAGCAGAGGCGTGCCCTGGATGGGCAGCAGGCATTTGGGAAGTGTGTCCGTGAGCGGGCGCAGGCGCGTGCCATTGCCCGCGGCCAGAATAAAAGCCTTCATAGACGAATAGATTAACCGAAGGCCTTCTTAGGCCACGAACCGGGCTGCTGGGCAGGCACGAATGTCCACTGCGAGGCGCAGTTTTCGTCCTGGTCGATAAACGGGTCGTTCACCAGCACCCGCGAACCGCTGAAGTCAAAGGCAAACCGCATTTCCCGGATGCCCTCCGCGGCGAACGCTTCGCGCACCGCAGCCTGCTTCTCTTCTTCGCAGTAGAGCAGCATGAAGCCGCCGCCGCCGGCGCCCGTAATCTTGCCGCCCACCGCCCCGTTTGCCCGCGCAATGCCGTACATCCGGTCAATGGCGGGGTTGGAAATTTTTGCCGAGATCTTCTTCTTGCTCTCCCAGCCTTCGTGCAGGAGTTGGCCGAATTTATGCAGGTTCCCGTCGTCCAGCGCCTGCAGCATTCTCTCCGCCAGGTCGCGGATGCGATGCAGGGATTCCACCGCCAGGCCCGACCGCTTTTTGGTGGACGCCTCCTGCTCTTTCAAGATGGACCAGGAATGATGCGCCGCCCCGGTAAAGAACAGCATTAACCTCTGCTGTAAAGCGCTTGCCACCTCCGTCTCAAGCTGTACGGGATCAACCTGAGTCGAGCCGTCCCTGTTGAAGGTGATGAAATTCAAGCCTCCAAAAGCGGCGGCGAATTCGTCCTGCTTCCCTACCGGCTTCTTAAGCGCTTCGGTGGCGATGTAAAAGGCCTTTTCCGCCAGATCATATTTGGAAAGCGGAATGTGCAGGTATGAGGACATCGCCTGCAACACGTTCACGCAGACACTGGCGGAAGACCCCAGCCCCGTCCCGGGAGGAATTTCCGACGCCAGGAACAGGTCAACCGAAACTTCACAGCCCAGCTCCTTCAGGACCGCCAGCGGAATCTCCAGCGCGCTGCCGCTCTCCTGCAGGCTCATCCGGCTGATGTCTTTCCATGTTTCGAAGACGCGCAGGTCCGAGGAAATGATCTGGATGTGACCATCGGTGCGCTTCCCGACAATCGTATAAAAATACTTGTTGATGGCCGTGCTCAGCACGGCGCCGCCATACTGCTCAAAATATGCCGGGAGGTCCGTGCCCCCTCCGCCAAAACTGATTCTTACTGGACTACGAACGATCAGCATGCGCTAACTCGGTGAATTCGTTTGAATTCTCTGGTAATGACGCGCCCCGTTCGAAGCTTGCATGTGCTTCGAGCGGGAAGCGGCGGACGATCGTCCACAGTGTCTGCAGCATCAGTGAGAGATCAGCCAGTAACGACCAGTCCTGGATGTACCGCAGATCGTAATAGGCTTTGGCTTCAGAGGAATTTTCCTCGCGCAGGCCGTGCACCTGCGCCAGACCCGTGACTCCGGGTTTGCAGTTCAGGCGCTGGCGCTGCCAGTCGGAATATCTCTTCACGCGTTCCACCGGCTCCGGACGCGGCCCAACCAGGCTCATGTCGCCCCTCAGGACGTTGATCAATTGCGGCAGTTCGCTGAAGCTCGACATGAACAACAGGCGCTCCATCCCCTTCAGGTCCTTGGCTGCGCGATCTATGTTGAAGCGGTACATGCGGAAAGTACGCCCGTTGCAGCCGCAGCGCATCTCGTGAACAAGCGCCTTGCCCTTGTTCATCCACAGCATCAGGGCGCTTACCGTCAGCACCGGCAGGCAGACAATGAACAATGCCGATCCCAGCGCCAGGTCAACGGCGCGCTTCAGAAGCGACTCCACCGGGGTCGGTTGCCCTTCGCCCAGGCGCAGGAGCGGCAAGCCGTCCAGGTCAAGCAGCGCGGGGCGCGTCACGTATAGCTGATACAGGTTGGGCACCACGCTCACGCGGATGCCGCGATGCCGGCAGTTTGCGATCAGGTTGAGCATTTCACCCTGGTCCGGCACCGGCGACGTCAGGATCAGCTCATCCACGCCATTGTTTTTCAGCAGCGATTCGATCTGGAGGGAGTTCAGTTGCGAGCTTTGTTCATGAAGGACGGGTTCAACAAAATCGCCGGCTGTGGGAAACAGGAAACCCACAACTTCCCAGCGCATTTCCGGATGCTTCTGGATGCGCCAGGCAAGTTCCTGGGCGATTCTTCCCTTGCCCATCACCAGCACGCGATGGCGCTTGCCCGCTCCTGAAAACCTGCGCGCCACGGCCCGCGCGGCGTTCCGGCCGGCAAAGGCCAGAACAAAAAACAGCAGGGAAAAAGTCAGCAGCAGCATCCTGGAGGATTCTTCGCGCAACAGAAAGCCGGCGCACGCAATCAGCACAACCAGGGTGACCACTCCGGTGAAAAGCTGCGACAGGACCGCGGACGCATCATAGCCGCCGTAAAAGCCGTCCAGCTTCATACGATGAAACACAAAAACCCACGCGATTCCGGCCGCTGTCATCAGGAACATGGATTCGCGAAAAGCCACATTGAGGCTGGGCGCTGTCAGTGCCGATCCGGTTCTCAGCATGTAAGCTGCGACGGCTGAAAAGATGATCCACACTAGATCGCCGGCAAGAATTACGTGTCGAATCGCTCTAGGGTTCATACGAGCCTTGTTTCAGTCCTTTGTCCTTGAACGTAAAGCCCGGAAACAGTTGAAAATTTGCGCGGAATCGATGTTGCGAAAATAACATAGATTT
>DATIWA010000192.1:0-6652 GCA_035465515.1 Candidatus Limnocylindrales bacterium
AAGCCGCCATTTCCCTGTCATGGAAAGATTCCTGTACACTAGCGCGTTTGCTTCCCGAGGTAATTTTATGAACCTTATTTTCCGGATTCTTGCCACGCTGTTGCTCTGCGGTTCGGTCTTCGGCCAAAATCAGCAGCCTGCACAAAAACCGCAACAGGCGGAAAAACCGGGCGTGGCCAACCCCGTGCTCAGCGTGGACGAGAAGCCGTACACGGCGCTTCCCTACACGCCCAGCCTGGACGTGGCATCCATGGACAAGTCCGTTAACCCGTGCGTGGATTTTTACACGTATTCATGCGGCGGCTGGATCAAGAACAACCCGATTCCGGCCGACCAGGCGGCATGGAGCGTCTATGGGAAGCTCTACCAGGACAACCAGCGGTTCCTGTGGGGAATTCTGGCCGATCTTGCGAAAAAGACCTCCGGGCGGACTCCGAACCAGCAGAAGATCGGGGATTTGTTCGGCTCGTGCATGGATGAAGCCGCAGTGGAGAAAGCGGGACTGAGACCGCTGAAGCCGGCCTTGAATGAAATCGCCGCGCTCAAGTCAAAGAAGGAACTGGCAGGGCTGCTGGCGCGTGAACACCTGACCAACATGACCGGCGGCCTGCTGTTTAATTTTGGCTCCGACCAGGATTTTTCCGATTCCTCCCAGGTGATCGCTTTTGCCACCGCAGGCGGACTCGGTCTGCCGGACCGCGATTATTACACCAAGACCGACAAGAAGTCAGAGGAGATCCGCGAGAAGTACCTGGAGCATCTCCGCAAGACGTTCGCGCTGCTGGGCGATTCTCCGGCGGCAGCCAGGCATGAAGCCGATACGGTCATGCGCATTGAAACGGCGCTGGCAAAGGCGTCTCTGACCAGGGTGGAGCGGCGCGACCCGCATAAGCTCTTCCACAAGATGGACCGCAAGCAGCTTCAGGCGCTTACACCCGAATTCGACTGGAACACCTATCTCAAGACGGCCGGGCTGAACAAGGTGAACACGTTCAACGTGACCCAGCCAAAGTTCTACCAGGCGGTGAACGAGCAGCTCCAGAACAACAGCCTGGGCGACCTGAAGACCTATCTGCGCTGGCATGTGGCGCGGGCCAATGCGCCATACCTTTCTTCGAAATTCGTGCAGGAGAATTTTGATTTTTATCTCCGCACGCTGCGCGGCGTGCAGCAGATCCAGCCGCGGTGGAAGCGCTGCGTGGGACTGGTGGACAGGCAGTTGGGCGAGGCCCTGGGGCAGGAGTTTGTAAATCGCGCTTTCAGCCAGGACATGAAGCAGCGGACCATGGAGATGACGCGGCAGATTGAGCAGGCGATGGAAAACGATCTGAAGCAGATCTCCTGGATGGGGCCGGAGACCAAGAAACAGGCGCTGGAAAAGCTGCATTCCGTCGTCAACAAAGTCGGCTATCCGGACAAATGGCGCGACTACAGCTCAGTGACCATCCAACCTGGCGACTTCCTGGGGAATGTGCAGCGGACGGTCAGCTTTGAGGCCCACCGCGAACTCAACAAGATCGGAAAACCGCTGGACCGCGGGGAATGGGGCATGACGCCGCCGACGGTAAATGCCTATTACAACCCGCAGATGAACGACATCAACTTCCCGGCCGGGGTGCTGGAACCGCCGCTTTACGACATCAAGGAAGATGACGCTCCCAACTACGGGAACACCGGTTCAACCATCGGACATGAGCTGACGCACGGCTTTGACGATGAAGGACGGCAGTTTGACGCCAAGGGCAACCTGCGCGACTGGTGGACCCACGACGACTCCGCACAGTTCGAAAAACGCGCGCAGTGCGTGGTGGACCAGTACGCGAAGTACACGATTGTGGACGACATCAAAATCAACAGCAAACTGACCGAAGGGGAAGACGTGGCCGACCTGGGCGGCACCATTCTGGCGTACATCGCGTGGAAGGCCGCGGAGAAAGGCAAGCAACTGGAAAATCGTGATGGCTTCACACCGGACCAGCGTTTCTTCATCGGCTTTGCCCAGTGGGCCTGCGAAAACCAGCGGCCGGAGAACCTGCGTGTGAACGCAATCACGAATCCCCATTCGCCCGGGAAATACCGCATCAACGGAGTCGTGGTGAACATGCCGGAATTCCAGCAGGCGTTCAGTTGCAAGGCCGGGCAGCCGATGGTGCGGGAGGACCGCTGCCGGGTCTGGTGATTTCCGGCACGCGCGGCCATTCAGACACAGAGAAATTGAGGGCCGCTGTTCCGGACCGGCCGCTCTTTGCGATCAACCGTTCCCCTGTACCGCCCGGCCAAGCCATTCCTCCATAATGCGTTTGTAGGGTGCAATCACCCTGTCAAGCTCCTGCAATTCGCGCCTGGAAGGGCCCCCAGGCCGCCGGTAATGCGTGGATAAAACTCCCAGCAGCTGACCGGATGCTCCGATGAGGGGCGTTGACTGGACAGCGTTGACGTTGGCGCGAAGCACAACCTCGCATGCCCTGCTCCCTTTGAAAATCGGGTCGGAGCTCACTTCCGTGACAATCGTGCGGGAACGCAGGCGCATGGCCGTGCCACATGCCGCCTCCTGCTCACGAACGATGGCGAAAAATCTCAGGAATTCTCGTCCAAATCCGTGCTGTGCAACGATCCTGAGCGCCTGACCGGAGGAATCAAACAACTGGATGTTGCCGAAATCAGCCGCGCAGGCTTCGATTGCGGACCGCAGGAGTTCCGGAAGGAACACCGCCTGCGCCAAAACCTTGTAGGGACTGCCATGCTCGTTCCTGCCAGCGACATGGCCGTCACCGAAGCAAGCCGGGCAGACCGTGTTCTTATCAATAGTTCCCTTGCCACGACATACAGGACAGTAGTGACGCGACGCAGGCTTGAGGGGCACGCAAGCCTCCTATTCTCAAGGCTAGAGGATATCACTTGCGCTCGCGGCAGGGGCGCCTTGATCCCTTTTGGTTCCCCGAAAAGGGCGGCACTGGGCATTCGTACCGGTTACCTGCCTTAACCCCGCTCCCCTGCCCGAGTGAGCCCAAACCGGGGCATAACCAGAGAGACTGCCGTGAGGCCGACTGCCCCGGCGCGATCGGACAAAAGCTTGCGCTCTGCAGCCGGCAGATGTACCCTCCTTGCAAATACCCGAGTATTGCCTGGCTTAATTTATGAACGCTTTTCGCCCCCTGCTCGCCGCCTGCTTCTTTTGCCTTGTCAGCATCCCGTTTGTTCACGCCGACCAAGCGTGGGTCGAGGTCAACTCACCGCATTTTTCGGTGATGACCGATGGCGGCGAGAAACGCGCCCGTGAGGTGGCCCTGCGCTTTGAACAAATGAGGATGGCTTTTGGCGTGATCTTCCAGAAGGTAAACGTCACCACCGCGCCGCTGGAGATCGTAGCGTTCCGCAAAAGCAAGGAAATGAAACAGTACGCGCCGCTGTACCAGGGAAAGCCAATCGAGGTCGCCGGTTTTTTCCTGGGCGACGGCGGCCATGGAAGAACAGCCAGCAATCAGGACCGGCAGTATATCGCCCTGGATCTCTCGGATGAGGACAACTGGGGCACGGTATTCCACGAATACGCGCATCTTCTTATTAACAGCAACGTCTCCACCACCCCGCTCTGGTTCGATGAAGGCTTTGCCGAATACTGCTCGTCGCTCAGGGTGAACAAGAAGGAGATCGACCTGGGCATGGCCCGGCCGGACCTGCTGGAGACCCTACATCAGAGCGGCTGGCTCAGGCTGGTGGACCTGTTCAGCGTGACCCACAACGCGAAAATTTATAACCGCGACGACCGGCGTTCGCTGCTGTATGCGCAGTCATGGATTACCGTCCATTACTTCATGAGCAAGGGGATGATGAAGCAGGTAGCGGCATACGTCCGGTACAGCCAGGACCAGCACCAGCCGGTGCCGCAAGCAATCCGGCAGGCCTTCGGCATGGAGCCGCAACAATTGGAAAAAGCCATCAGCAACTACTTCAGGAGCGGTGAAGCCGGTTACTTCAAGGCAGCAGCGCCTCCCGGCGCCGAGAACATCACATTCACCTCACGCCCGCTCAATGATCTTGAGACCAGGACGGTGCTGGCGGATCTCGATTTTCATGCCCGGGACTACCGGGCTAGGGGCATCGCTGCGTTCCAGGAGATTTTGCGCGAGCAGCCGGAGAATGTTGTGGCCAACCGCGGGCTGGGCTATGCGGCGCTTGAAAAGAATGAGTGGGAGAAGGCGGAGGAGTATTTCAAGCGCGCCGCGGCAAGCAACAGCAAAGATCCGCAGGTCCATTACCTGGTGGCATATGGGCTGAGCCAAAAAGCCAGGGCCGCGGGCCGTCCCCCGGACGACCTGGAAGCAATGAAGAAGGAGCTGAACACGGCCATTGCGCTTGATCCCAACTACGCGGACGCCTACGGCCTGCTGGGAATGACCCTGGCATTCACCGGGGAAAAGGAGAACGCGATCACTATCCTGAAGAAAGCCATTGCCCTGGATCCGCGCAACGAGTGGAACTATTACAACCTTGCCGGCGTTTATATCCGCGCACGGGATTTTGACAACGCTCTTCGCATGGTCCAGCAACTCCAGACCAGCTCGAATCCGCAGATTGCCCTCATGGCCGCACAGCAGGCGCAGAGCATTCAAAATTACAAACAATCGCTCGCCCGGCTGCAACAGGCAGCACCGGACACGGACAGCGTCACAGTTGTCTACGACAGCGAGGAAGGTCCCACAGAGGGCAAAAGCGGGCCACCAGCGGCGCAACAGCAGGTCATGACCGCAAACGCGGAACCGGTGCTGTTTATGAAAGGCATATTGAACTCAGTGGATTGCTCGCAGTCTCCCGGAGCGGCGCTGAGCGTGACGTCAGCCGGGAAAAAATGGACGATGCTCGCGCCGGATGCGAAAAGGCTGATTGTCCTGGGAGCCGACTCACTCTCCTGTTCGTGGAAAAACCGGAGGGTCGCGGTGAACTATCGTAAGACGGGCGCGAGCGAAGGACAGTTGGTGTCGCTGGAACTGCAATAAGAGTGACGGTATCTGCATTCGTTGACTTCTTCACCCACGCGGCAATGCCGCCTTTCCAAAAATATGCATTAAGCAAGAAAACCACCTTTCAAAGCCGCCCCGCTGGACAAAAAGCAGAAACCTTAGGGACGACACCTTACTGCTGATTACTGCGCGCAGCAACCCAAGCCGGTATCATTTTGGTGCTCTCTAGGATTTTTAAACGAATTTTTAGAGTCCGGATCATTGCTCCCAAGCTTCACTTGATACTAGACTTATCGCAGTTTTGCGAGCGAGACCGTAAAAATGCCGGGCTCCGATTAGCGAAGATTTCCAGCCGGTAAGAATGCGGTGCCACGGTTCCAGGCTTTTCCCAGTTGTAAGGGACGTGACAGTTGATTTTGCGGGGAAAATGCAGCGGGCCCGAAAGGGCAAAGGTTGGCGTGTCCAGACGCGCAGCGGCGCTTGTTGCCTGTCACTTGTTGTTTCTACTTCTGGTCCTCTTCACCATTCTCGTTCCCATTGACCTAAGACACAACAGCCCCGGGAAGGTGGCGGGGGGGAGCGATTTTCAGATTGCAGCCGTCGGCACCGCGGAAGAGGCAGGCGCCGGGAACATGGAACAACTGGTGGCGCTGCGCGCCCCCGCGTTCCCTCCCCGGCAGAGCGTGTGGCGGTCGTACGAGTACTACATACTGGCAACGCTTGCCCTGTTCGTTGCTGAGCTGCTGCTGATCGCCCTGCTGCTCCGCCAGCACCGGCAAAACCAGCGTTTAATCACGGAGTTGAAATGCTCGCAAGCAGTGCTGCGGGAAAGCGAAGAGCGTTTTCGCCTGGTAGCCAACACTGCGCCGGTCATGATCTGGATGGCGGGGCCGGACAAGCAGTGCGTGTACTTTAACCAGCCCTGGCTGGACTTTACGGGCAGGACGCTGGAACAGGAACTGGGCAGCGGCTGGGCAGAAGGAGTCCACCCGGACGACGTCGCGGCGTGCCTGCGGACCTATGGGGAGTCCTTCGATCGACGCGAGGTATTCACGATGGAATACCGGCTGCGCCGCCGCGACGGTGAATACTGCTGGATGATGGACCGGGGCGTGCCGCGATTCCATCCCGACGGCTCTTTTGCCGGCTACATCGGCTCATGCGCTGACGTGACCCATCGCAGGCAGGCGGAAGAGGCGCTGGCCGGCGTGAGCCGCAAGCTGATTATGGCGCATGAAGAAGAACGCGCGTGGATTGGCCGCGAACTGCACGACGACATCAACCAGCGCGTGGCCTTTCTGGGCTTCGAATTGGATTCTTTGCGCCGGCAACTGCCGCCCGAGGACATTGAGACGCGCAGCCGCCTGGTGGAAGCGCGCAAACACGTGAGCGAACTGGGCAATGACATCCAGTCACTCTCGCACCGCCTGCATTCTTCCAAGCTCGAATTGCTGGGCATTCTGGGTGCGGCGCGCAGCTTCTGTCAGGAATTCGCCGAGCAGCAGAGCGTGAAGATAGATTTCTTTCACGATCCCATTCCCGACGATCTGCCCAAAGAAACGTCGGTATGCGTCTTTCGCGTGCTGCAGGAAGCGCTGCACAATGCCGCGAAACACAGCGGCGCGTCCCATTTTGAAGTCGAACTGCGCGCCACAGACGATGAAATCCGATTGACGGTCAGCGATGAAGGC
>DATIWA010000193.1:0-11202 GCA_035465515.1 Candidatus Limnocylindrales bacterium
CGAAACGCTGGCGCGCTACTCCGGTCTGGCGGATTTTGCCTTCGCCATGCAGGGTCTCGGGTCGGGCGCTATTTCTCTGTATGGCAGCCATGAGCAGAAGCTGCGCTATTTGCCGCGGGTAGCCAAGGGGTCAGCGATAGCGGCATTCGCTTTATCCGAGCCCGACGCAGGCTCCGACGCGGCCGCGCTGACCTGCGAAGCCCGGAGAGACGGCGACTTCTATGTCCTCCAGGGACAAAAAACGTGGATCTCCAACGGCGGCATTGCCGATTTTTACGTCCTGTTTGCGCGCACGGGGGAAGAGGCCGGAGCGAAAGGCATTACGGCCTTTGTGGTGGACGCGGGCACGCCCGGCTTCGAGGTTGCCGAGCGCATTGAGGTAATGGCCCCTCATCCGCTTGCCCGGCTCGCATTCAAGGAGTGCCGGATTCTCGCTTCGCAACGGCTTGGGGAGGCGGGGCGGGGATTCAAGGTGGCCATGGCGACCCTGGACATCTTTCGTTCCTCGGTGGCCGCTGCTGCTCTGGGATTTGCGCGCCGCGCATTGCAGGAGGCGCTGCGACGTTCCACTTCACGCAAGATGTTCGGCCAGGCGCTTTCTGACTTTCAGTTGACCCAGGCCAAGCTGGCGAAGATGGCAACCGACATAGATTCGGCGGCGTTGCTGACCTACCGGGCCGCATGGCTCAAAGACATGGGGCAGCCAGTGACCGTGGAAGCGGCCATGGCCAAGATGACGGCCACGGAGATCGCCCAGCAGGCGATTGATGCGGCGGTGCAGATTTACGGCGCCCTGGGAGTGGTGAGCGAGGAGACGGTGGAGCGTCTGTATCGCGAGGTCAGGCCGTTACGAATTTATGAAGGGGCGAGCGAGGTGCAGCAATTAATCATCGCTCGTGGCATTATCAAGGCGTACCAGGAAAGTGAGCGTGAAAGTGGCTGACGCCTCGGCTTCACCAGGAAAATCACAAGCAAATGACGAGCGTGGGTTTCGCACTGAAGTGCTGGTGCGGTTTGCCGACTGCGATCCGGCGGGGATCGTTTTCTACCCGCGATTTCTTGTGATGTTCAACAACCTGGTGGAGGACTGGTGCCGCGACGGGCTGAACTTTTCGTTCGACGACCTGGTGATCAAGAGCAACCTGGGCCTGCCTACCGTGCACCTGGAGGTAGATTTTTTCCTGCCGAGCCGTCTGGGCGAGATCCTGACGGCCGCTCTCCTGGTGCGCAGCATCGGCAGAAGTTCCATCCATGCGGAGATCACCCTCTCCGGGCCGGACCGGGTGGTCCGGGTGCGCGGCAACGTGGTGCTGGTGCTGATGGACCGCGCCAATTACAAGGCAATGGCAATACCGGATGAGCTGCGGCAGCGGGTAGCAGCATTTCTGGCGACCGTTTGAGTCAATGGAAGCTAAATTCACGGCATTACAAAGGGCTGGGAGACAATGAAATTCCTGCAACCACCGAACTGGGCGCGCCCCAAAGGCTACGCCAACGGCATAGCCGCGAAAGGGAACACAGTTTTTGTGAGTGGAATGGTCGGCTGGAATGAGCAAGGAGAGTTCACGGCCATGGACTTCACGGGCCAGGTGCGCCAGGCGCTGTTGAATATTGTTGAGGTGCTGCAGCAGGCGGGCGCCAGACCGGAACACATTGCGCGCATGACCTGGTACGTGGTGGACAAGGGCGAGTATCTCAACTCCGCCAAGGAGATCGGCGCGGCGTACCGAGAGATCATCGGGCGGCACTATCCGGCAATGACCGTGGTGGAAGTTTCAGGCCTGATCGAAGAGCACGCACGAGTGGAGATCGAGGCCACGGCGGTTGTGCCGGGAGAGTGAACCTTTTATGGCCACACCTGAATCCTCCGCAACCCGACTTGACAGGCCGAATGCAGCGGGCTTTGGCGCGCTGGGCGCCCGCCGGCTGCTGACACTTACCGGAATCGGCATGGTGCTGGCCGGCATGATCTTTGGGGACATCTTCGCGGTTTTTGTGCTGCACCAGAATGCGGCCCGTGTGGGAGGCAGCCTGGCATCAGCGGCCATGGCGGCTGTGGCGGGCGATGGCGCGGCGGTCTCCACCAGCTTCAGGAGCGCCGGCGAATATCTTGAAAATCGCGGAACCAAGGTGGACACACACGTTCACCTGATTGGCTTTGGGTATCTGGCGCTGATGCTGGCGCTGGCGCAGCCCTGGGTGGCGCTGTCAGAAGTCGCGAAGAAGCGCCTGGCATGGCTTTTTTTATTCGGGGGCATATCGCTGCCGGTGGGCGTCTTTCTGATTCATTATGTCGGCCTGGCATTCAGCCCTCTGAAGGCCATTGGATGGGCCAGCATCTTCGCGGATTTTGGCGGCTTCCTGGTGGTGCTGGCGACGCTGGGCTATTTCGCAGGCCTGGTCAGGCGCTTCAGACCAGCGGCGCGGGCCCCGGTGAGTGACGATTTGCTGAACCAGCGCAGCGCGCCGGCCCGGGTGCTTCTTGCCGGCGGGCTGGCATTGGTTCTTGCCGGATTCCTGCACGGCGCGTATTACGCGCAGTCAGACCTTTACCGCCACGAGGCGGAGGACCACGCGATCCTTGAAAAGATGAGCCTTGCCGCGGCGGCGCGGGATTCCGTGAATGTGAACCACGCGCTCGCGGAGTACGGGCAGCTTCAAGGCGACAAGGCGGTCAAGATCGCGGCGCACGCCCATGTTATTGAATTCGGCCTGCTGGCGATCATTCTGGCGTTCTTTCAGCCCTATGTGGACCTTCGCGAGGCCTGGAAACGTCGCTGGGCCGTAGTTCTTCTTCTTGGATCAGCCCTGCTGCCAATCTGCGTCCTGCTGGAAATCAAATATGGCCTGCTGGCGGGCGGGTTGGCGGACCTTGGCGGTCTGCTGGTGATTCTGGCCATGCTGGCAATGTGGATCGGGATATTGCGCTATACCGGAAGCCTGGATGCCGCAGCGGGAGGCGCACGATGAACGGCGCAAAAAGAGTTCTGCTGCTCGGCGGCATTGCCCTTGTGCTCATGGGAATGAGTTACGGCCTGTGGTACGCGGTTTACGCGGAGCATCAGGCGCTGGATGGGATTGGGCAATCTTTATCCGCCGGCTTTGTGGCGGCCGCGGAGCGTAACCCGGCGCTGTCAGAGAGTTCGCTGCAACACTATCGCCAGGCGAAATACGACTACGATCGCCAGGTTGATGTGCACGGCCACTGGATTGGTCTGGCCATGCTTCTGATCATCCTTGCCGTCGCTTACGACCGCGTGGAATTTTCCGAGAAGAGCAAGCTGTTGCTGGCATGGGGGCTTCTGGCAGGCGCATTGCTGTTTCCGCTGGGCGTGCTGCTGGAGACGGCAAGCCATGGTCCTTTGCCAAAGGCCATCGCGGTGCTTGGGTCCGCTCTGGTGATAGGAGCGCTGGCTGCGATCACACTTGGCTTTGCGCGCGGACGGGAAACGCCTGAGGCACGTTAGCCTATTTGGGCCTGCAATCCTCGCAAGGGGACCCGATGCGGAACGCGCTCTCCGCGGATGACATTTCCCTCTCAGCTCCAAACCATCAAGTCACGAGTCATGCCTGCCCCTGTCGAAGAAATTCTGGATCGGGGGCGTTGCGCGCGCATCCTTAGTTGTTTGAGTTCCAGGGCAGAAATTCGGCTGCGCGAGCAGACTTCAATTGACGAGAAAAGCAGGTGCACATGAAAGCAGCATTCATCGGTTTGGGCAGCATGGGATCGGGCATGGCCCGCAATCTGATCGAGGCGGGACATACATTGACGGTTTACAACCGGACCAGGAGCCGGGCGGAAGATCTCGGCGCGCAGGGAGCGAAGGTTGCTGACTCGCCGGGCCAGGCGGCGAAGGATACCGAGGTTGTGGTTACCATGCTGGCGGACGACAAAGCGCTTGAGGAGACGGTGTTCGGGGCCGGCAACGTTCTTGAGTCGCTCCGCCCGGACGCGATCCATGTCTCCATGAGCACGATCAGCGTGGCCCTCTCACGCCGGCTGGCAGAGGCGCATCGTGAAAAGAAACAGCACTATGTGGCTGCGCCGGTGTTCGGCAGGCCGGATGCAGCCGCAGCGCGAAAGCTTTTTGTGGTGGCCGCAGGGCCTCAGCAGCACATTGAACGCTGCCAGCAGCTTTTTGACGCCATGGGGCAGAGGACATTCGTTGCCGGGCCGGAAGCCCCCATGGCGAATGTGGTAAAGCTGGCGGGAAATTTTGTGATTTCAACGGTGATTGAAAGCCTGGCTGAGGCCATGGCCCTTACCCGGAAGGCCAAACTTGATCCCGCACAGTTTCTGGAAATTCTCACCAGTTCGCTTTTCCCGGCGCCGGTGTACCGCAACTACGGCGCCATGGTCGCCGCCGACAAGTTTGAGCCTGTAGGGTTCAAACTCAACCTGGGACTGAAGGACAACCGGTTGGTCCTTGCCGCCGCCGAAGAGCTTGCCGTCCCGATGCCCATTGGCAGTGTAATTCGAGATCACTTTCTGGAGGCCATGGCGCAGGGGTTGGGTGACGCCGACTGGGCGGCCATTGCACGCGTGGTTTACAGGAACGCAGGACTTTGAGACACGCTACACTTGCGGGTGGCATCTAATCATGCAATCCATTTCCGCCGGGAGCGAGAGAAGCGCGGAACTGAGAAGAGAAAACCATGAGCACTAAACAGATTGCCGAAGTCCAGACGCGGCGTATTGCCAGCGTGAATCCCACGACGGGCGAGCTGCTGCGGGAGTATGAAGCCGATTCCAGAAAGGCCATTGACAGCAAGCTCGATCTGGCGGTCGAGACGTTTCAGCGCTATCGCACAACCGACTTTGCAGCACGTGCGCGGTTCCTGAGCCGGGCGGCCGAAGTTCTGGAAGCGGAAAAGAACATTCTTGCGGAGATGATGACCCGCGAGATGGGCAAGCCGCTGCGGGCGGCAATCCAGGAAGTGGAAAAGTGCGCGGCCTGCTGCCGGTACTATGCCCAGAACGGCGCCGGGTTTCTGGCAGACGAAGAGGCGCAGACGAACGCCGCGCGGTCGTATGTGCGGTACCAGCCGCTGGGGCCGGTGCTGGCGGTGATGCCGTGGAACTTCCCCTTCTGGCAGGTATTTCGTTTTGCTGTTCCGGCGCTGATGGCGGGGAACGTGGGGTTGCTGAAGCATGCGTCGAACGTGCCGCAATGCGCGCTGGCGATTGAAGGAGTGTTTCGCTCCGCCGGTTTTCCTCACGGAGCCTTTCAAACCCTGCTGATCGGTTCAGACGCCATATCCGCGGTGATCGAGGACCGGCGGATACGGGCAGTCACTCTCACGGGGAGCGTGGAAGCAGGCAGGAAAGTGGCGGAAGCGGCGGGCCGGCAACTGAAGAAAACGGTGCTTGAACTCGGGGGGAGCGACCCATTCATCGTGATGCCGAGCGCGGACCTTGAGAGCGCGGTGGCCACGGCCGTGCAGGCTCGAATCGTAAACAATGGCCAGTCATGCATTGCCGCCAAGCGCTTTATTGTGGCCGAGGCGATTGCCGACCAGTTTGAAAAACAATTTGTGGAACGCATGGCCGCAGTGAAAGTGGGCGATCCCATGGACCCGGTCACCGACGTGGGACCGCTGGCGACCGCCGGCGTGCTGCAGGACCTGGAAGAGCAGGTGAACCGGACGGTGGAGATGGGAGCGCGTGTTCTATGCGGTGGGAAACGGATCAAGGGCAAAGGAAATTTCTTTGCGCCTACCGTTCTGGCGGACATACCTGAGGGATCGCCCGCGCATGCAGATGAGCTGTTCGGCCCGGTGGCCTCGGTTTTCCGGGTGCGAGACATGGAGGGAGCAATCAGGGCGGCGAACGATTCGCAATTCGGACTGGGGGCCTCAGCGTGGACCAATGATCAGCGGGAGCGCGAGATGTTCATCAATGAAATTGAGGCGGGGCTGGCGTTCGTGAACGGCATGGTGGCCTCCGATTCCAGGATACCTTTTGGCGGCGTCAAGAACTCGGGCTACGGACGCGAGCTGGGCGCGCATGGAATTCGAGAATTCGTGAACGTGAAGAGCGTTTCCATCTACGAGCGGCAGGAGAACCGAAGCCGGACAGAGTGAGCGCGCCGAGGGAAACCTGTCCTTCAATGCGAGGGAGATTGTGATTCCGGCAACGGCCTAAGCGGCCCGAACGATCTCCGGCGCGGACGGCCGGATACTGCGCACGGCGAATGCGAGCATGATGTAAGACCAGCCGCGCAGCAGCAGCGTGAGTCCCAGGCACACACCGAGAAACCAGAGACCAGACCACGGCCACCCTGCCCACACCAGAATCCCCAGCCCGAGTGTGATACAGCCATCGAAGACGGCCCAGCCCCAGTTGGCGAACCTGAGAGAGAGTGCGCCAACGATGCGAAACAGGCCGATGACGGTCAAAAACGAGGCAAACAGGAGCGTCCAGCCGAAAGCTCCGGCGACCGGGTGGGTGACGACAAGGAGGCCGACGAGCACGCCGACAATGCCGCCGATCAAGTGCAGGAACATGCCACCCCAACGGTGCAGGCTGAAGCCGTGGACCATTTCCACGACGCCGCTTGCCACCATGAGCCAGCCCAGGACCATGACGGCGGCAAAGGTGGCCACGGGAGTCATGGCAAGCGCCAATGCGCCAAGGCAAACCATGACAATGCCGAGCGCCAGGAACCATCCCCACTTTCGGCGGAGGGTTTCAAGCCCAAAAAGCAAAACACCACTTGACATAGGGTTCCTCCAGAGCAAGTTTGCATCGAAAGCGGCAAATTTGCGGAGACGCTGATTACACAGATTCTCTGTTCGCGAGGAACGATGCTTCAAGCCAGGACCGTAATTTTGCGGGGGCCAGGAGCGGTCGTCATTGAGAAATGTGAATCAGTTTTGGAGTTCGGGGCGTCGCTCGTGCCAGTCGGTTTGCTTCTGGTAAGCGCGGGCAAGGGCCAGCACAGCCCCTTCATTTCCAGGCGCGCCGGTGATCTGCAATCCAACAGGCAGACCGGAAGCGGAGAAGCCGCAAGGGATTGAAACGGTTGGAAGGCCAAAAACATTGAAGGGGCGGGTGTTCCGCAGCATGATGAGCTCTTTACCACGAAGTTCGCCGGGCGCCGATTCAAGTTCCGCGAAGGTGGGCGGCAGAACCGGCGTGGTTGGCGTGATCAGCAAATCAGTCCGGGCGAAGAGTTCAGTGATTTCGCGGCGCTGGCGCAGGAGTTCGCGATACTTCTCGATATAGTCCGCGGCGGTCACATCGGCTCCGCTGCGGATTCGTTTGAGAGTTTCCGGGTGGTAATCCTGCTCGTGGGCGGGCAGGTACCGCTGGTGGTAGACGTAAGGCTCGCAGCGCACCACGGTGCGATCCACATCGGGAGAGAGGTTGATTTCCTTGAGCCCGGCGGTGATACGACTGAGCAGTGCGAGGGCGGAATCCACGGCCTTCTCAATCTCTGGATCCATGTCCTTCCAGAACTCACGCGGCGCCGCCAGCCGCAAGGAGGAGCAGGGTTCCTCAATCGCCGAAGGATAGTAAACAGGCGGATACTTGTGGCAAAAGATGTCGTGCGGGTCATAGTGAGCGATGGCCTGGAGGATGAGGGCGGCGTCAGTCACCGTGCGAGCCATGGGGCCGACGTGATCAAGCGACCAGGAGAGGGGAATGATGCCGCGCGTGCTTACCAGGCCATAGCTCGGCTTGAGTCCGGTGATTCCGCAGCAGGCGGCGGGCAGGCGGATGGAGCCGGCGGTATCGGTGCCTATTGCGCCATAGCAGAGGCAGGCGGCCACAGCAGCGGCCGAGCCGGAGGATGACCCCCCGGTGATGCGGGCCGTGTCCCAGGGATTACGCGAGGGGCCAAAGTGGCCGATTACACCGCTGCCTCCATAGGCGAACTCATGCAGATTCAATTTGCCCAGCATGATGGCGCCGGCGGCGCGCAAGCGGCGCACCACCTCGGCATCTTCCGATGGAATGTGGTGGCGCAGGACGGCGCTGGCGGCGGTGGTGCGAACGCCCGCGGTTTCGGCCAGGTCCTTTACGGCGAGCGGGATGCCATGCAGGGGGCCCTTCCATGCTCCCCGCGCGATATCGGCTTCGGCGGCGCGGGCCTCTTCCAGAGCGGATTCCGCGGTGACGGTTATGAACGCATTCAGCACGGGGTTGAGCTTTTCAATGCGGGCGAGGCAAGCCTGGGTGAGTTCGACGGGAGAGATTTCCCTGGTCTGAACGGCCTGGCTGGCCCGGGAAAGATCCAAAAGCGGAAGCTCGTGAACGGAATGACTTGCGGAAGAAGGCATGGCACGTCGAGAATATCATTGCTCTCCGGCGGGACGAATGGTTTTTGGAACAGCCGGAAAGCGAAAGTACATCAACGGTCTTGTAAAAGCCCGGAGGGACTCTTGGACACTGCAACTGGCGCGGCACCGCAGCTAAAGGAACGAAATCTTCTGAAACGGACCATTCCTGTGTTTCTGGCAATTCTGATCGCGCTCGGCGCGGGATTTTATCTGCGACCGGGCGTCTTTGTGACCGGCGCCCAGCGCTTCAGGGAATGGCGAATGGGGCTGGAGAACAAAACCGTGCAGCTCGGGCCATACGGGATCCATTACCTGGTGGGCGGACAGGGCAAATCGCTGGTGCTGGTGCACGGTCTGGGAGGGCGGGCCGAAGACTGGCTTTCCATGGCGCCCGAGTTCAAGAGCAACGGCTACAAGGTTTATGCCATTGACCTGCTTGGCTATGGGCGTTCGGCGCGGCCGGACGTGGATTATTCGATCTCCCTGGAGAGCGATATCCTGCGGCAGTTTCTGGACAGCCAGAACCTTCAACAGGCGGACATTGCGGGATGGTCCATGGGAGGATGGGTCAGTTTGAAATTTGCCGCGGACCATCCCGAGCGGGTGCACCGGCTGATACTGCTGGACAGCGCAGGAGTGAAGTTTGACGCGGTGAATGCCGGGGCGTTGCGGCCGAAAACGCCGCAGGACCTCAATCATCTGATGGAGGTGCTTACGCCGCACCCGCCGCACATTCCCGAATTCTACGCAAAGGACCTGCTGCGCGACATGTCCGCGCATGACTGGGTCATAGGCCGGGCCATGAAATCCATGTACACGGGCAAGGACCTGATGGATGGGAGAATGGACGCGGTGAAGATGCCGGTGTTGATTCTCTGGGGCAAGGCCGACGTATTGACGCCGCCGGCGATTGGCGAGCAGATGCACCAGGCGATGCCGCAATCGCTGTTGCAGGTGGTTGACGGCTGCGGGCATCTTGGGCCGGTGAACTGCAGCGGCCGTTACTCGAGATCCATGATCAATTTCCTGAATGCGGATCCGCCATTGCGGGCGGGGGAGCAGGAATTTCCGTCGGGGCAGTAGGCGCAGCCGAGGCAAAAAATATCTTCCAGGCGGTGCGATAGGTATTGGCGTGAGCTTCCGCGCTCAGTTCAATGGGCCGCGAGTATCCTCCGCCCGAAGTCAGGACCAGGGGAACGCCGGAAGCGCGAACGGCTTCCATGACGATTGTGTCGCGTGCGATGAGGCCTTGCGGCGTGAGAGCAAGCCGGCCGAGAAGATCGGTGGCCAGTCCATCCACGCCGGACTGGTAGAAGATGATTTCCGGCTGGAAGGCGAAGACCAGGGGCAGGACTTGACGGAGACGGCCGAGGTATTCGGCGTCTTCCATTTTGTCGGGCAGGGCGACGTCAAGCGTGCTCTGCTGCTTGCGAAAAGGGAAGTTGCTCTGGCAATGAATGGAAAGAGTGAACACGTCCGGGTCGTCGCGGAAGATCTCCGCGGTCCCGTCTCCCTGATGAACATCAAGGTCAATCACGGCGGCGCGGCGGACCTTTCCCATGCTGCGCAGGAACTGAATGCTCACGGCAATATCGTTGAACACGCAGAAGCCCGAGCCTTCAGAGCGGAAGGCATGGTGAGTTCCCCCGCCCAGCGTGCCTCCCCAGCCGTGCTGCAAGGCGTCGAGCGAGGCGCTCAGTGTGCCACCAACAGAGGCGAGAGAGCGCTTTACCAGGACGTGAGACCAGGGAAGTCCTAAGCGGCGAATGGCCTGCGCAGTGAGGTCACCGGCGGCAAAGGCGCGGACATAGGAAGGATCATGGGCCAGCTCAACGGTCTCAAGATCGGCCAGCGGCGCCTGTTCAAAACGGAACCAGCCGTCTTGTTGCAAGGCCTGGCGAACCAAGCCATATTTGCGCGCGGGGAACTTATGTCCTTCCGGCAACGTAATAACATACTGATCGGTATAAAACAGGCGTCCGATAATCATTGGATTTTGCATAACCAAAAGGCGCAAGACTGGTCTATATAGATGATATTAAGGGGTGGCCGGAATAAGTGTTCGATTTCGAACAGTTTGGTTTCAGGAATGGACACACCAACCTGGCAGGAAGCCCGCAAGAACGGGTTTTAGTATTTAGAGTCAACAACTTGCAAAGATGCTGTTTTTGGCAGGGTTTGTGCAGTTACTGAAGGTGCAATGGACATCGTACGCGACGCATCGGTCAAGCAGAAGAAACGCCGGAAGCAGATAATTCTGACGGTGGGAGCGGTAATCGCCGTTTTGGGGATCACGCTGGGCGTGTCCCGCCTGAAGCCGGCGGACCCCACGGTAGAATTCGGCACCATCTGGCCAGACACGGTAAAGAGGGGATCCATGCTGCGGCAGGTACGCGGCCTAGGTTCACTGGTACCTATCCCCGAGGATGTTCGTCTAATTCCCGCAGAGACAGACGTGCGGGTGGAACGGATTCTGGTATTGCCGGGCACGCCGGTGAAGCCGGACACGGTCATCATGGAACTTTCCAATCCGCAGGTGGAGCAGGAAGCGCTGTCATCGGACCTTGAACTGAAATCGGCCGAGGCGGAATATCACAACACCAAGGCCAAGGTGGATAGCGACCTGCTGAACCTGAAAGCGGGCGCGGCAACGGTGGAAGCGGACTACGAGAATGCCAAGCGCGACGCGGACGCGAACAAAGAGCTGGCCAAGATTGGCGTATTGTCGGAGTCGGCGTTGAAGACGTCGCTGGCGAAGTCGCGCGAACTGGAGACACGCCACCGGATCGAAGAAGAAAGGATCGCGGAAAAGTCCAAGGCAGTAGATACGCAAATGGCGGTTCAGCAGGCCAATATCGAGCAGAAACGGGCCCTGGCGCAACTCAAGCACCGCCAACTCGACGCTTTGAAAGTCCG
>DATIWA010000194.1:0-4659 GCA_035465515.1 Candidatus Limnocylindrales bacterium
GTGAGGACTTCCAGTTCATTCATCAGGGGGATGAGACGGTTCAGGATCTCTGCCACGCCGCCTCCCACGGCGGTGGAATTGACCATTTTCACGGTCTTGCCGCGGAGATGGCGGGCAAGGAAACGTATTTCATCGAGCTCCGGTTTGCCGATGATCGAACCATAGTCTTCAAACCGGGGCGGCGCCGGAGGCGGCGGTGGTTGCGTCTGAATCCGGGGATGCTTTCTGCGCTCGATGAAATGCGGCGGCAGGTCAGTCTGGCGGAAACGGCGTTCCCTGGCCTGGGGCGACTCTTCCTTGACCGTGGAACCGCCGTCCGGAGCGCCGCGGTCTCCATTGGGCCCGGCAGGGTCGCCTTCGGATTTCTCCAGTTCTTTCCGCTTCAAGTCCTTTTCATTCATCGTTTCACCAGTGCCTTATTTTTCTTCAATCCGGACGGTTTGAAACTCACCGCGCCCGGCTTCCACTTCGATGATACGCAGGATGGCGCGCCGCACACCTTCCAGGGTTGACGTGTAAATGTCGATGCGGTTGAGCCGGTCGGCCGCGCTTGCCAGGTCCAGCTCCTGTTCCAGCCAGATGGAGAAATCGTTGGTGTTCAGCTTCAGGCGCAAACGGGCATCAATAAAATGATAGTAGATGCTGTGAATGCTGACTTTGCGCAGCCCGTCCCCAAATTCCTCCAGGTTGCGCGCCACATAAGGCGTTGGGATTACGACCAGGTCAGCCGCCATCAGATAGAACGGCTCCATGGCGGCGCGGTTGGCGGCCCGGGGATTTTTTTGCAGATAACTTTCAATAATATGGACCAGCCGTTCACGGAGGGCGAGCATGGAAGTGAACTCCCGGATATCAATTGCGGCCAGCCTCTCTGCCAACTCGACCTCATTGCACGCCGCAAAAGCCCAGTGAGCAAAGTCGTTGGAGAACCCTTCACGAATGAAGTGGTGTTCTTCCAGGGTCTGAAACATGTGCTGAAAAATGGAGGCTTCACTGCAGCCGCGGATGGCGTCCAGCATTTCCTGGAGGTTGGTAGCTTTCTCCCGGCCGATCCTCAGCAGGTGCGAAGCTGAGTTGAAATAAAAAGGCGCACGCGCCCAGCGTTGCTGGGCAGGGGGCTGTGGTGCCGTGGCCATCAATGCGCTCCTCTCCCTGCGCATCGGCCGCAAAAATCAAAGGATTGGGTGATTTCGGATGCTTGTCCCGATGCGCTGTAACTGAAGTTTCTAGGATGCCACAGAAACGAACTCTGTTGTGCGGGCGAATCAATTCTGATGATAGTTGGAGCCGGATGGGGCGAAAAGAAACGAAAAGCTGATGCCGATCAGCAGCATCCATCCGAGGTTGGTGCGGGCCGCGTCATTGACCACGCGAAAACTGCCCAAGGGGGTAAAAAGAAAGCCGGCGAAAACCAGGGCGGACAAAACGCTCCCGAAAATCCCTGCTCGGGCCCCGAAAATCACCGCAACAGCCAGCAGAACAATCGTGAAAGCAAGGGGAACGGTCGAGCGCCAGGAGTGGCCATCGGCAATGGCTGAAGCCAGCACCGCCCCAAGAACACAAAGCAGAGCGCCCACCGCAGAGGCCCCTCTGCCTGAAAGCCGGAACCTCACCGGCGTCTGCTCTTTTTGTGTATCACTAAACATGTGGGTCTTTTTTTGCCTGTCACTAGGATGGCAAAACTCAGGGTTGCTGTGGGAAAAATCGAGAGTTGGCCCTGCGTTTTCTCCAGGTCCGTGTAGAATCCCAGCCCCCGATTTCACTGGCGCTCGGCATCACATTTGGGTAAGGTTCTTTTGCCGGGCTTCACAAACAGTTCAGATGTATGCACAGCGCTGATCCATTCCTGTTCCAGCTTTTCTTTATTTTCGTATGGGCCAAGCTGTTCGGCGAAGTCTTTGAACGGCTGTCCCTTCCCGCGGTGCTGGGCGAAATTCTGGCAGGTGTTCTGGTGGGCCCGTACGGCACCGCGCTGGTGGTCCCGAGCGATTCCATCTACGCGGTCGCGGAAATCGGGGCCATCTTTCTGCTTTTTACCGTCGGGCTTGAGACGACTCCGAAGGACCTGCTCAGCGTGGGGCGGACTTCTCTCTACGTGGCCCTGGCCGGGATCACCGTACCATTCATCTTTGGCTTCGGGTACATGCTCCTGCGCCATCACTCGCCCCATGAAGCCACATTTATGGCGGCCGCCATGGTGGCCACCAGCGTGGGGATCACGGCGCGGGTGCTGGGAGACCTGCATGTCCTGCAGACGCTCTCGGCGCGCATCATTCTGGGTGCAGCCGTGTTTGACGACATCCTGGGAATGATCCTGCTGAGCGTGGTCATAGGTCTGGTCTCCACCGCCCACCTGGCCTGGGCCCAGTTGCTGGTGACGGCCATTGAAGCAGTTGGGTTTGCGTTCATCATGCTTTTTTATGCTCCCCGGATTGTGCGCCGGATGGAGCCCGGTCTGCAGCGCATGTCTACCCATGATGCGCCGCTGATCATCTCTCTCGCCATCTGCATCGGTCTCTCCTATGCCGCCGCCAAGATTGGCATAGCCGCGATCATCGGGGCATTCTTCGCCGGCCTGGCTTTTGCCGAATACTCGCCGCGCTGGAACCTGCGGCCTCGCGTCTCCGCCATCAACGAGTTCCTGGCGCCGTTTTTCTTCTTCAGCATGGGGTCGCGGCTGAACCTGGCCGTATTTGACCGCAGGCTGATCGTTTCGGCGATTGTCATCTCCCTGCTGGCGATTATCTCCAAGCTGGTCGGGTGCGGGCTGCCGGTCCTGCGCTCCGGCTGGAAGACAGCTCTTCGGGTCGGCACCGGGATGGTGCCGCGCGGTGAAGTTGGATTGATCGTCGCCCTGGTGGGATTGCAGATGACCGTCATCTCCGAGCAGGCCTACGCTCTGGTCATCTTCATGACGGCGGCCACTACCATGGTGGCTCCGCCTCTGCTTAAGATCGTTTTCCGTGAAGTTGCGTCCCCGCCCCCAATCGCGCGTGAAGAGCCGCAACGAACTGCGGTGTGAGTCTCTGTATAATTTGCATTGAGGTGTTCTCAGGAGAAAGTCTCTATGGCGGGAGTTGCAGGCCGGGTGGCGTTTGTAACCGGGGCTTCACAGGGAATCGGGCGCGCGTGCGCGCTGGCGCTGGCCCAGGCGGGCGTCAACGTGGCGCTTGCGGCGCGCAATGAAGAAAAACTGGCCGCAGTAGCCAGGGAAATTGAAGCCAGTGGCAGCCATGCGGCCGTGTTTCGCATGGATGTGGCCCAGGAAACTGAGGTCAAGTCCGCCGTGAAGGCTGCTCTGGACCGCTTCGAGAAAATCGACATCCTGGTGAACAACGCTGGAATCACCAGAGACACACTCCTGATGCGGATGAAACGCGAGGATTGGGATTCCGTGATTCAAACCAACCTCAGCGGCGCGTTTTTCACGACGCAGGCCGTGATCGGCGCAATGCTCAGGCAGCGTTGGGGCCGCATAATCAACATCACCAGTGTTTTCGGACAGATGGGCCAGACCGGACAGGCCAACTATTCAGCTTCCAAGGCGGGATTGATAGGTTTCACCATGGCCATGGCGCGCGAAGTGGCATCGCGCAATATAACCGTGAACGCCGTTGCGCCCGGCTATATCGAAACGGCCATGACGGAAGTTCTCCCCGCCGACCTGAAGGCGAAGGTCAACGAAATGATTCCGCTGAAGCGCGCCGGCACGGACATGGACGTGGCGCACGCGGTGCGCTTTCTGGCTTCAGAAGAAGCCGCCTACATCACCGGACACGTCCTGAACGTCAATGGCGGATTGTTGATGGGATAGGCGCCGATGCTGCCCAACAGAAGCCTTATCTCCTGATGTTGCTGGCGGTTTTTGCCAGTGTATTTGCATGGTCGGCACTCCATCCCCACGACTATTTCACCTGGATGCTGGAAGTGTTCCCCGCGTTGATTGCCCTGGCGGTGCTGGCAGTCACATATGCCCGGTTTCAATTCACCACATTTGTCTATGCGTTGATTACGCTTCATGCCTGCATCCTCTTTGTTGGCGGACATTACACCTATGCCCTCGTGCCCCCGATGAACTGGGTCCGCGATCACTTCCATCTATTGCGGAATGATTACGACCGCATCGGCCACTTTGCCCAGGGCTTTGTGCCGGCTCTGGTGGCGCGCGAAGTGCTGCTGCGCAGAAAGGTGGTTTTACGGCGCGGCTGGATGGCCTTCATTGTTATATGTATCTGTCTGTCCGTCAGCGCTGCCTATGAACTGATGGAGTGGCGAGTGGCTGTGGCCAGCGGCTCAGCGGCGGATGCTTTTCTGGGCACCCAGAATGATCCCTGGGACACGCAGGAAGATATGGCCACCGCCCTGCTTGGCGCGATTCTTGCGTTGGCTCCTGTGCGGGCGCTGGCATGACCGCCTGATTGCACGCTTGCCGTCCCGCGAAATGAAAACTGCAGTGGCGTCGCGCTGAATGGAACATCCGGCGGCGATCAGCCCGCTGTGGAAAACACCTTGCTGATGGAACTCGCGGTCCTTGCCTGCGTACCAGGGAAAGCGGTTTGGTTGACGAGAAATTTACTGCCCGCAGATTCCAAATTTAAGATATTCCATTCAGCATACGTATATCTAATTGGTAAATATCTGATTTCACTTGGACTCGGT
>DATIWA010000195.1:0-13262 GCA_035465515.1 Candidatus Limnocylindrales bacterium
TCAGCACATCAAAGTTCTTCAGCAGCGTTATGCCTTTCACGCTGCCCTCCAGGTCGCTGTTCACACGCAAAGCGCCGAGCAGCTGCGCCGTTTCGCCGCGGGGCTGTACCCACACAAAATACCCCTGCCGGGGCGGAGTCAGCGAGCGCGGCGCGGCAAGGTGTTCTACTTCAATTTCCACCTCTGTATTGCCGTTGCGGTCTGTATCGGTTTTCACCTTGCCCGACGCCGCAGGCGCTGCGCCGGTGTTGATGAGGCGATCTTCACGTGCCCAGGCTGCAACCGCCAGCAGCATGCCCATTACCGTCAGCACAGCAAGTTTGTGGTTTTTCATTCAATGCTCCCCCATTGGTCAATTCTTACGGGCGCTTTTGATCTCATGGATGAGGAAGCAGCCAATAACGTTGTCGGAACGCCTGCAGCGTGGTTTTCCGCCCCGCGACCTCAGCCGCGTAACAGCAGGCCAGAGCGGCCCTGAGTTCACGACCAAAGCTGGTGCGCGGCGGGGCAGGAATCCGCAGGCGCGCGGGCCGCATCACATCCTTCGCTACGGTCAGCCGGTTGAGGAGCAGCAATGCTCGCGGCAGGCAACCGGTTGGCCGTAACCCCGGCCGGAAATCAACTCAGAATGTTTTCTTTTGGTCCCGCTCCAGAGACAAGGGTGGGGCGACTGGCCGCAAATGCTTATTTATTTGCGGCTCGTAAAGTCAATCAAGGCTTTCAGCTTTGCCTGCGCCGCCCCCGAATCAATGGATTCGACCGCCAGCGGCATGGCGTCCTTCAGAGAATCGGCTTTCCCGGCAGCCACCAGCGCGGCCGCCGCGTTCATCAGCACAATGTCCCTGCGGGGGGATTTTTCGCCTTTCAGTATCTTCCAGATGATGTCTGCATTGGCTTTGACATCGCCGCCGGAAATGGCGCTCAAGGGAGCCGGCTTGAAGCCGAACTGATCGGGCGTGACCTCATAAACGCGCACCCACTCGCCACGCACTTCGCCGATCTTGGTCGGTCCGCTGATGGAGATCTCATCCAGACCATCGGCGCCGTGGACCACCAGGGCGCGGTCAAGCCCCATCATCTGCAGCGCGGTGGCCAGCTTCTCCACCAGGTCTTCTGAATAGACGCCCACCACCTGCGCCGAAGCCCGGGCAGGATTGGTGAGCGGACCAAGCAGATTGAACACACTCCGCAGAGGCCGCAGCTCGCGACGCGCCGGCTGAACGTACTTGGTGGCCGTATGCATCGCCGGCGCAAACATGAACGCAATGCCCACTTCCCGCAGGCATTCGGCGATGCGCGCCCCCGGGATGGTAATGTTGACCCCAAGCGCCTCCATCACATCAGCCGAGCCGCACTTGGAGGTAATGCCGCGGTTTCCGTGCTTGGCCACGCGTACGCCGGCGCCGGCGATGGTAAGCGCGCAGGCGGTCGAGATATTGAAAGTGTCGCTGGCGTCGCCGCCGGTCCCGCAGGTATCCACCAGCGCGTCACGGTCGGTGCCGCTCACATCGAGCGTGCCTCCGTCGGATTCCGAAATGGGCTGAGCGGCCGCGCGGATGGCCTCCGCGAAGCCCACGATCTCTTCCACGGTTTCGCCCTTCATGTGCAGCGCGACCAGAAGCGCGGCAATCTGCGCATCAGTGCATTTGCCGGAGAGGACTTCTGCCATGACGGCGTGCGCCTCTTCCCTGCTGAGGGAGGCGCGATGGTGTGCGATTTTGTGCAGCGCGTCAGTAATCATCGGGAGGAACGGCTGGCACTAGCTTAGCAGGTGCGGTCAGAAGATCAAGCTGCGCGTTTGCCCATTTCCGTACTGCTCCTATAAAATCACAGGTTCCTTTCAGCGCTCCGGCGCCACATGCAGGTCCCATCATCATGAAAATTCACGAGTACCAGGGCAAAACGATTCTTGCGAAATATGGCGTGGCCATACCCCGCGGCGAGGTGGCACTGACCCGGGAAGAGGCGGAAGACGCGGCCAAGCGGCTCTTTGACAACGGAGCGCAGGGCGTGGTGGTAAAGGCCCAGATCCATGCCGGCGGGAGAGGCAAGGGCGGAGGCGTAAAAGTCGCCAAGACCCTCGAAGAGGCCAAGAGCTGGGCGGACAAGATCCTCGGCATGCGACTGGTCACGCACCAGACGGGCCCCGAAGGCAAGATTGTTCAGCGGCTGCTCATTGAAGAGACGCTGCCCATTGAGCGCGAACTCTATCTGGGCATTGTTGTGGACCGCGCTACCGCCGGTCCCGTGTTCATGGCATCAGCCGCGGGAGGCATGGAGATCGAAGAGGTTGCGGCGAAAGACCCCAAGGCCATCCTGAAAGAGGCCATCGATCCGGTCACCGGTTTTCAGCCGTATCATGCGCGAAAGCTGGCTTTTGGTCTGGGGCTGAAAGGCTCGCAGATCAATGAAGCGGTCAAATTCATGACCGGCCTGTATCGCGCTTTCATGGACACAGACGCCTCCTTGTGCGAAATCAATCCCTTTATCACCACCACGGACGGCCGCCTGTTCGCGCTCGACGCCAAGATGAATTTTGATGACAACGCGCTGTTCCGTCACAAAGACCTGAAGGAACTGCGGGACATCAACGAGGAAGACCCGCTTGAAGTGGAGGCGTCCAAATACAGCCTGAACTACATCAAGCTGGACGGCAACATCGCCTGCATGGTGAACGGCGCGGGGCTGGCCATGGCCACCATGGACATCATCAAGTACGCGGGCGGCTCACCGGCCAACTTCCTTGACGTGGGCGGCGGCGCCAATGCCGAGCAGATCAGGCACGCATTCGAGATCCTGCTCAGCGACACGCATGTGAAGGCCATCCTGATCAACATTTTCGGCGGCATCTTGCGCGTGGACACCCTGGCCAACGGCGTGGTGGAAGCAGCGAAAGCCACCAATCTGAAACTTCCGCTGGTATTGCGGCTGGAAGGCACCAACGTGGAGCAGGGGCGCGAGATCCTGAAAAAATCGGGCCTGAACTTCCAGGTGGCGGAAACGATGAGAGACGCGGCGGAAAAAGTAGTGGCCGCGGCGGGCCGCGCCTAACGGAATGGGGCGATGCCGGCTGGTGCGCCGGCTTCAGGAGCATTTGGATTTCGTCAGGACTTGAACAAAACCTGCTTGGCGGGTTGAAGCGGAGCGACAGGATAAACGATGGCAGTCTTGGTAGATAAATCAACGAAACTGATTGTTCAGGGCATCACCGGGCGCGAAGGCACATTTCACGCCAAGGGCGCGCAATCCTACGGCACCAACGTTGTCGGCGGGGTGACGCCGGGCAAGGGCGGGACCACGCATGAAGGCTGGCCGGTGTTCAACACGGTCCAGGAGGCCAAAGAGAAGACCGGCGCCAATGCCACGGTAATCTTTGTTCCGCCGCCGTTCGCCGCCGACGCAATCATGGAAGCCGTAGACGCGGAAATCCCCTTGATCGTCTGCATTACGGAAGGTATTCCGGTGCTCGACATGGTGCGGGCTTACGAGTACCTCAAGCTCAAGGGCAAATCACGGCTGATCGGGCCGAACTGTCCGGGGATCATCTCGCCGGGAAAATGCAAAATCGGCATCATGCCCGGACACATTCACAAGGAAGGCAACGTCGGCATTGTTTCCCGCTCCGGGACGCTGACCTATGAAGCTGTGTTCCAGTTGACCCAGCGCGGCGTGGGCCAATCCACCGCTATCGGCATCGGCGGCGATCCCATCATCGGCACCAACTTCATAGACGCACTGCGGCTCTTCAATGAGGACCCGCAGACGGAGGCCATCATCATGATTGGGGAAATCGGCGGCAATGCCGAAGAAAGCGCCGCCGCCTACGTAAAACAGAACGTGAAGAAGCCCGTGGTGGCGTTCATTGCCGGGCAGACCGCCCCTCCGGGACGCCGCATGGGACACGCCGGGGCCATCATCTCCGGTGGACACGGCACTGCGGCTGAGAAAATGCAGGCGCTGGAAGCAGCGGGAATCGCGGTTGCCAAGTCGCCCGCCGCCATTGCCCAGACACTGTTCGATCGCGCAGGGATCAAACCGAAGAATTAAATCAGACAGGAGCACCTCAGAAGCAAAATGGAAACACTGCAGCGTACTTTTTCCATCGTTAAACCGGACGCCGTGGCCAAAGGGGCCACCGGTGACATCCTTCGCATGATCCAGGAGAAGGGCTTCCGCATCATCGGCATGAAAATGCTGGAAATCACCAAGGCCCAGGCGGAGGGTTTCTACGCCGTGCACGCCAGCAGACCATTCTTTGATTCGCTGACCACGTTCATGTCCAGCGGTCCGATTGTGGTGCTGGCGCTGGAAAAGAACAATGCCATTGCCGACCTGCGCAAGCTGATGGGCGCCACCAACCCGGCCAACGCCGAGGACGGCACCATCCGCAAGAAGTGGGCGGAGAGCATCGAGCGCAACGCCATCCACGGTTCGGACGCCGACGACACCGCCCGTTTTGAACTAAGTTATTTCTTCGCGGGATACGACCTGACGAAATAGCAATGGTCCCGGACGCACTTCCGTTCTGCATCTGGAAGCGCTTTCGCTAATTGGAAGACCGGAAATTTCACAGGAGCGTCACAGCTTATGCCTCATATCCAGATCACAATGTTAAAGGGCCGCACCATCGAGCAGAAACGCAAGCTGGTGGACCGGATTACCACCGCAATGGCGGAAGAGGCCAGGACAGCGAAGGAAGGCGTGATCGTGACCATCCTCGAGGTCGAGCGCGAAGATTACGGTCACGGCGGCGTGCTCATGGCGGACAAAAAGTAGACAAAAAAATACCGGATGATCTGGAAAGCCAAATCACCCGGCGAAGTACGGCAAACCGTCCAGGAGAACTTTTTTCAAGCTCCCGGCCCATCCTGCAAGGGAAGAGCCGGGAGTTTGTGGCTGCGCTCACAACGTCATAAACACGGTCTGTCTGGGATCCAACTACTTGGCGCTAATGGTGACGGTGAACGTGTTGTTGCTCGGCTGACTGTCTGTCCCGCTGAAGTTGGCTGAACCGGTATTGGCAATCGAGCCCGCCTGGGTCACAGTCACGTTGACGGTCACAATCATGGTCTGTCCGCCATTCAGCACATCGAGCGTGCAGTTGACCGTTCCGCCGGCGGAACCAGGCGCTGGCCCGCTGCAGGAACCCAGATTGGTCGAAACCGACGCAAACTGGAGGCTGGGCGGAAGCGCATCTGTGAACGTAACGGCGTTCGCGACCACGCTCTTGTTGTTCTTGATCTGCCACGTGTAAGTATCAGCTGTCCCCACGGCGGGGCCGCCGTTCTGCGCCGAGCCGGTCACCTGTATGTCAGTGGTGGTCGTCGGGGCGGAAATGGTAGTGGTGAAGCTGGCGGTGTTGTTGGCGGTGTTCGGGTCAGCCAGGAGGTTGCCATTCGCATCGTTGGCCTGCACCGCTGAGGTAACCGTAATGGTCGAACTCGCAAGCTGAACAATGACGCTGACGCTCGCGCTTCCGCCGGCCGCTATCGAACCCAGGTTGCAATTGCCCGTGGTCCCGGCGATGGAACACACGCCCTGGCTCGGGGATTGTGAGAGCATGGTTGTTCCGGCTGGAATCGTGTTCGTCAGGATCACCTGCGGAGCGGTGGAAGGGCCGTTGTTGACGACCGTTACCGTGTACGTTGCCTGTGCATTGGCACTGACTGAGGCCGGTCCGCTTATGGTCACGGCCATGTCAGGAGGCGCCGCGGACGTCGTCGGAGTGACTGCATTTGAGGGCGCCGACTCGGCGCTATTTCCCACCGCATTCGTAGCATGGACCGTGAATGTGTAAGTGGTCCCATCCGTCAGGCCTGAGACCGCCGCACCCGTCGCGGTGCCGGGCGCCGTTGCCGTGATTCCAGTGGCAACGCCGTTGACCAGAGCCGTAACCGTGTAGCTGGTAATAGTTGAGCCGCCGTTATTCGCTGAAGCCGTCCAGGCGACCGAGGCGGAAGCGCTTCCCGCCAAAGCCGCCACATTGGTGGGGGCCGAGGGGACCGTCAGGGCTTGCGGCGTCACGGTATTGCTGGCTGCTGAGAGAGGGCTGCAGCCCAGCGAATTGCAGGTCTGAACTTCAAATTGGTATGACACGCCGTTGGTCAGGCCCGTCACCGTGGCGGAGGTGGGCACAATCGTGGTCCCTGCGTTGGGATTGACTGTCAAATCGGGAACCACGGTGCCGTTGGACGCAAAACTGTTGTGGACTACCGCGTAGTCAATCTGCTGGCCATCCTTGGCAGGCGTCCAACTCACCGTTGCCTGTGCGTCACCAGCGGAGGCAGTAACGCCTGTTGGTGTGCCAGGGGCTGCCGGGGCCGGAGGAGCTGCGCTGATCTGCCACCACCGTCCTGATCCCGGAAGGTTACCAGCGCTGGGGTCATCGCCCACATAAACCACCTCCGCGGCCGGGTTCGTTTTATCCACGGCCAACCCCACGGCGAACTGGAAACCGGTGCCATAGCTGGTGTTGATGCTGAATGTGCCCTGGCCTGGCGTCACCAGGATGACGTTGAAACCGTTCGTGTAATAGAGATTGGCGCCGTCCAATTGTGGATACGTCTGGTCACTGATCATCCCCGTAGGCGCCGGGATCTGCCCCACCAGGATGTTTTGTCCCTGGCAGGACTTGAAATTGTTGGCTGGGGTGAAGCACTGGTCCGCGTTGGGAATAACGAAGGCGCTCAGGCCGTCGCCGCCAAACAGGGTGTGCCCGATCCAGCCGAGCCCGAAGTTCTTTTTGCCGTCGGGGCTCGTCGCGATCTGGTTTTGCACATTGGTGCAGGGAGGCAGGGGCTGCGTGGCCGGAGCGATCACGCGAACAATGCTGCCGCTGCCTTTGGAAGCGACGTACAAATTTCCATCGGGTCCGAGCGCGGCCGAATTTGCCGCCTTTAGAGAAGTAGGACACCCATCGGCTGCGGTGTGGCCGCCATTATTGCTGATCAGTATCTCGACATTAATGGGATCGATGTTGCCCTGACCAGTGTCGCCATTCGGCAAAAAGTGCAGCCGGTACACGGCGTTGGCGCCGGCTGTGATATTTGGCGCATACAGCGTATTGCTGGTGGCGTCAAAAGCCAGTTCACCCGGCTTGAATTGGACTCCGCCAACGAAATTCATGCAGGTGTTGCGGTTCTGCGCGTATGGCCCGGGCGAATCCAGATCCGGATCAAAGCGGCACAGTCCGAGAAGCTCGTCGCCGCCCCAGAAATGCCGATAGGGCTTCCCCGTATTGGGATTGATTCCTGATCCGCTGAGCACCACACCGCCAGCAGGGGCAGTCAGGCCCTGAGCAAAGAGGGTGGTAGTTGTTGTGGTTGTCTGAGCGTTCATCACAGCTGCCGTCGCCAGAAGGATTGCCAGGCAGCTTAAAACAAGCATCTTGTAAGTCTTCATGGATAATCTCCTGCGCCACAGGGGGCACGTCCGTCTTCCGTCTCGGCGCACAGCGGCTTGGTTGCTTCGATTGCGAAGCCCGCAGGCACACTTGTGCAATTGCCTCCCGCTGAGCACACCGGTAAGACACACCGGTACCGGCGCAGCGGCAAAGCAAACCGCTAACGTGGTCAAAGCAGACTGGTTCCGGAACCCGGTCAATCTACTGGTAAATGTTTGTGTTCCGGCCTATCGGGTCAATGGCCGTCGAACTGAGTGGCTTGGGCGAGCCTGTTCGGAACCGGCGGAGGAGTTCGCCAAGTTGCCGTACAAGTACAGCTCATCGCCTTACGTTTTAAGAATGAGATTGCCGGATTAAAGAAGGATTAGAAACAGATTAACTTTAACTAATGTCGTGTCACGACAGACGCAGAAAGCGCATCGCATGTCCCGCAGGGACGCACGAGCTAGTCAACGGCAAGGTATAGATCGCGGCTGCGCTCCTCCACGATCCCGTCCAGCCCGCCAAGCACGTATTCCTTGAAGTGGGCGGAATCACGATGCGCCTGGAGCGCTGCCTGGTCTTTATAGACTTCGTAGAAAAAAAATTTGCGCGGGTCTTCCGTGGACTGATGTCCCACGTACTGCACGCATCCCGGTTCCTTGCGCGACCGCTCATGCAGCACGCGGATGTATTCTTTGCATTTCTCTTCTGTCCCAGGCTTCACCAGCATGTCAACCTTGAGTACGATCATTTCGCCCTCGCGATCTTGCCCCCTGGCAGGGTGATCAGTTCAGCCTCAAAATCCGGCATCACGATGGTTTGTTCCCGGTCCGGGCCGGTGGAAACCATCCCGATTCTTGCTCCGGTTTCTTTCTCCAGGAAGCGCAGGTACTGCTGCGCCTTTCTTGGAAGCTCCTCAAAGCTGGTGACGCCTTCCGTGGAGGCCTTCCAGCCAGGCATGGTTTCATACACGCACTCCACGTGGTCAAACCCGGTGGCCAGCGCAGGAATGGCATCAGTCTTTTTTCCATTGACCTTGTAGCCGACGCAGACGGGAATTTCATCCAGCTCGTCCAGCACGTCGAGTTTGGTCACCACCCACCAGTTCACGCCATTGATCATTTGCGCGTAGCGCAGCACGGGCAGATCCACCCAGCCGCAGCGCCTCGGACGCCCCGTGACGGCGCCGTATTCTTTCCCCCTGGCGCGCAACTGGTCCGCCACCGGGCCCTGAATTTCCGTGGGAAATGGACCGCCGCCCACGCGAGTGCAATAGGCCTTGGTTATGCCCACAACGTGATCGATGGCGTTGGGTGGAACGCCGGTGCCGATCACCGCTCCGCCGGCGCTCGCGCTGGAAGAGGTAACAAAGGGATAGGTCCCGTGGTCAATATCGAGCATGGTGGCCTGGGCGCCTTCGAACATCACGGATTCACCCGCGGCCAGCGCCTGATTGAGCAGCAGCGCGGTATCGGCGACAAAAGGGGCAATCTGTTCGGCGGCGCGCGCGTACTCCTGGTACATGCTGTCGGCATCCAGCGGTTCGGAGTTGAATAGCGCGTGGGCAATCATGTTTTTTTCGCGACACGCGTTTTCGATCGTGTTCCTCAGCAGATCGCGGTCCAGCAGGTCCGCTACGCGCAGGCCGCGTCGGCCCATCTTGTCTTCATAAGCCGGGCCAATCCCCCGCGACGTAGTGCCGATTTTCACGCGTCCCGGCGCGTTCTCCGCGCCCATCTCGATCATGCGGTGGTAGGGCAGAATGACGTGGGCGCGGCTGGAAACAAACAAATTGCCGTCCACGTGCACGCCGCCTTCGCGCAGCATCTTCACTTCTTTCAGGAATGCCAGCGGATCCAGGACCACGCCATTTCCGATGACGGCCCGGCATCCCGGACGCAACACGCCGCACGGCACAAGCTGGAGCACGAACTTTTTGCCCTGAATAATGACCGTGTGTCCGGCATTGTGCCCTCCGGCATAGCGCGCCACCACGGAAAAGCTGTGCGAGAGCACATCTACGATTTTGCCTTTGCCTTCGTCGCCCCATTGGGCGCCGACAATTACCGCTGTCTTACCGCGCTTCACTCGATTGCACACTCCTCGCCCGCGGATTGTTTTCTCAGATTGAAAGATAGCTCCGGGAAACTCTGGACGGGAAAGTTGGTATTACCGATAAATTTTAGCAAACTTGAGCGCAGCTCTACCATGTCGGCCATCATTTGATCCGGCCCGAAGCATCGCGATAATCTGAATGACGGTTTTCAGCCCGGGCAGCGGGCTCAAGGACCTTAACCGATGCTTCCTTTCAAACTCGTCTATAGCGACGATTATTACCTTCCAATCGGCGCCCATGTTTTTCCGGCGGAGAAGTATCGGATGATCCACAAGCGCCTTCTGGAAACAGGCATAGCGGAACCGGCGGATTTTGTGGCTCCCCAGGCCGCCTGTGACGAAGACATCATGCTGGTTCACACCCGGGAATACGTTCAGAAGCTCAAGACGGGGACGCTTTCCGCCATGGAAGAGCTGCAAATGGAAGTCCCCTATTCGCCGGAACTGGTCAAAGCGTTCTGGCTGGCGGCGGGTGGCTCAATCCTGGCAGCCGATCTTGCCTTGCGCAACGGGCTGGCTTTCAACGTGGGCGGCGGGTTTCACCACGCCTTCCCCGACCACGGTGAGGGTTTCTGCGTGGTCCACGACGTGGCCGTGGCCATCAAGCGCATGCACCAGGAAGGCAAACTGGCGCGGGCCATGACCGTGGACCTTGATGTCCACAACGGGAACGGCACAGCGGCGATTTTTCCGCCGAAAAGGAAGACCGGCAGTCCGCTGCCCAGCGCCGGCGGGATCCGCCACGATCTGCGCCGGAGCGGCAGCGATCTTGACATGCTGGGCGCAAGCAGCGGCGAGCTGGAAGTCTTCACCATCTCCCTGCACCAGGCCCACAACTATCCCGCATACAAGCCGCCATCTTCCATTGACGTGCATTTGCCTGACGCGACCAACGACGAGGAATACCTGGGCTGGCTGGACCAGGCCTTGAGCTCGGCCTTCCGCAATTTCGAGCCTGAACTTCTTTGTTACATCGCGGGCGCGGACCCCTATAAAGAAGACCAGCTTGGCGGACTCGCGCTGACCATTGAAGGGCTCAAGAAGCGCGATGAACTGGTGCTGAAAGTGGCCAAAGCGCGTAACGTGCCGGTCATGGTTACGTATGCCGGCGGATACGCGCACAAGGTCGCTGACACAGTCACGATCCACTGCAATACTGTAGTTGCCGCCCGGGAGATCATGCAGGGTCAGGCCACCTAGCTCCTTTCTGTCTGGCAAGCAGTGCATTTTGGAGCGCGAGGACACCAAGAATGGGTACTTTCACGTGGGATACAAGATCTGTCAGTCGTATTATCAGATTTCCAAAGACAAACCCGAAGCGCTCAAAACAATTGTTGAGATGCGATCACCGGAGCAGATTCTCAAAGACAGCAGATATGACAAGAGGTTTCAATAACAGGATGGTCGCATGCAATTGCAATTGATTCGCCACGCTACCCTTGTTTGCGAATACGCCGGCATGCGATTGCTGGTGGATCCCATGCTCAACGACGCGGGCGCCGGGCCGCCGATCCAGAACTCTCCGCAGCCGCGCCCCAACCCGCTGGTTCCTCTCCCTTGCGCCGCTGAAGAAGTTGTAGATGGAGCGCAGGCCGTTCTGGTCACGCACACCCATCGCGACCACTGGGACGATGCCGCCATCCAGCTTGTGCCCAAGGACCTGGCGCTCTTCTGCCAGCCCGAGGATGTGGCCAAAATGGAATCCACTCGTTTTGTGAATACCGCGCCGGTGCACGACGCGCGCCACTGGAACAAGATCTGCATCACGCGCACGGGCGGGCAGCACGGCACAGGCGAGATTGGCAAAGCCATGGCCCCGGTGAGCGGTTATGTGCTGCAAAACGAGCACGAGCCGACCCTGTACATTGCGGGCGACACCATCTGGTGCCGGGACGTCGAGGACGCCATCCAGCGATTCAAGCCAGAAATTATTGTGGTGAACGCCGGTGGCGCAAGATTTCTTCAAGGTGATCCCATCACCATGACCGCGGAAGATGTGGTCCAGGTTTGCCACGCAGCGCCGAAGGCCAGGGTGGTGGCGGTGCATATGGAGGCAATCAATCACTGCCTGGTAACGCGCAAGGACCTGGCATTGGCAGCGCATGCGGCCCACGTGAGAGTTGAAATCCCGGAGGATGGAGAACTGGTGCTGCTGTAAATTCTCAGGAAGCGCGGCTTAATTCGCCCATGACTTCATCCACGTAGCACCACGTCCAGGATTCGCCGGGTTCAATCGAACGAATGATGGGGTGCTTTGTGGAATGGAAATGTCTGGTGGCGTGTTTGTTTTTGGAGGAATCGCAGCAACCGACGTGCCCGCATTCCATGCACAGTCGCAGGTGGACCCACGAATCGCCGGTCTTGACGCAATCTTCGCAAACATGGCTCTTTGTGCTGGTGACCTTGGGATTTCTCAGATGCTTGCAATCGGGCATTTCTGGCCTCCTATGCCGTCCGGGGGGCAGGTCCTGAAGCTTGCTCCAGGACTTCACGGTCCCATCGCCCCAGGGTTGCGCCTGCTTCGTAGGTGCTCTGTAAAAAATCCAACAGGGCCGAGGTGGGTGATTGCTCCCGGCGAACATCGTCATACGAGAGAATGAATTCACCGAGTTTCGGCTGATAGCCGGCGGCCTGGGGCCGGACTCGGGCCGCGGCAAACCCCTGCGGCTCGGGTGCGGCATAGCAATAAAACGCCGCGTCCTTCACCTCTCCGCCACCCGGCCACCAGCCCGCGCTGATGACCTCGTGAGAATAGGCCTCCTGCATGATCTTGCGCAGGACAGGATCAGGATCGGTTCGCGCGGGAGCGCGCCGTCCGGAAAAGCGGCTGACAGCCAGGTCAAAGCTGCCCCAGAAAAAATGCACCGGGCTGGACTTGCCGATGAAGCGCGAGCGAAAGACCTGAAAGACTTCATCGCAGGAAACCAGGATGCGCCAGAACCGGCGGGCATACTCCGGGTCATACGAGGCATGCACCGTGTCCCGGTCGAAAGGAACCGGGTCGGCGACCTCCACAGGCATGTTCCAGATGTGAACGTCAATCTGCAGAGACCGCAGAGCGGCCATGACTTCCCGGTAAAAATCAGCCACAGTGCGCGGGGCCAGGGCGATGGTCCGAGTGGCCGGATCACTGGTCCGAATGACAAGCTTATGTTCGACCAGGTCAAATTCCATTTCAAAGATGCGGCTTCCGTAGGGAATGGCCGAAGTGGTGAGCCCGCGAGCACTGACGTAAAGCGGGACGTTCCACCAGTGGTTCACTCTGGGAGTGAGCGCCAGCCGGACTTTACCGACGATTTGCGTCCACATGTGCAGGGTGTCGCAGGTGTCGCGCCAGGAATCAAAAGGCAACGCCGGCCAGCAGTCAGAAAGATCGGAGACAGCGGTAGCGCGAATATGGTCCATATGGCCGCTCCCAGGATTTCCAGTATAAGCCCGGGACGGAAGTCGCGTAAAACCAGGCTGGTACAATAGATACAAGCTGAGTCCGCTGGACCTTGCATCCAATCGCCAGGCGGGCCGTCCTTATTACATCTATGTTTGAGAATCTTCAGGAAAAATTACAACGGGCATTCAAAACCTGCGCGGACAGGGCACGCTTACGCCGGAAAACATTCAGGAAGCGCTCAAGGAAATTCGCATGGCGCTGCTGGAAGCCGACGTCAATTTCAAGGTGGTCAAGCAATTAGTTGATCACGTTCAGGAAAAAGCGGTCGGCCAGGAGGTGCTGACGGCGCTGTCTCCGGCCCAGCAGGTGGTGAAG
>DATIWA010000196.1:0-6699 GCA_035465515.1 Candidatus Limnocylindrales bacterium
TGGAGATTTCAAACAGCGGCTCATCGCGCTGGACTTTATCGCCAACTTTTTTCAGCCACTTGGTGATGGTGCCTTCAAAGATGGATTCGCCCATCTGCGGCATGACCACATCGGTGGCCTGCCCCCCTCCTCCGCCATTGCCGGAAGCGCCCGCGGCCTGCGCCTGAGGCGCGGCTTGTGGGGCCGGTGGCTGCTTCGCCGCCGGAGTGCCGGCGGCCTGAGGAGCGGGAGTGGCCTGCGCCGGAGCTGCCTGCGCGGGCTGCGGCGTTGCCGCCGCCGCCGCTCCTTCGGCGTCAATGGTCCCCACCACGGTATTCACCTGCACCGTGGCGCCCTCCTTGATCTTGATTTCCTTCAGAACGCCGCTGGCCGGGGCGGGAATCTCGGCATCCACCTTGTCGGTGGAGATCTCAAACAGGGGCTCGTCGCGCTGGACTTTGTCTCCGGGCTTCTTCAGCCACTTGGTGATGGTTCCTTCAAAAATCGATTCGCCCATCTGGGGCATGAGCACGTCAGTTGGCATGGGTTCCTTCCACAGGTCTCAATCGGCTGGTTCGATCAACCTTTGATTATAAATCAGCGATTGGCAATTGGCCGGGCGGCCCTTTACCTGTGAGATGCCGGCGCGAGCACTACCTTCCGGTGATCCACTCGTACTGTTCTTTGCTGAGCGGCACCACGGAAAGCCGTCCCTGCCGGATCAGCGGCGAGTCTTCGAACAGCTCGCTTACCTTGATCTCCGCCAGCGGCACCGGATGGGAGATCAGGTGTCCGGCCCGGATCTTCACCCGCGGCTTTTTAGGATCGTTTGCGTCCACCGACTCTACCGTTGCCGTCCCCACCGCCTGGCGCTCGTCGCCCGTGTGGTAGATGACCAGCCTGGCGCCTTTCTTCATCTCGCGCAGGTGCTTCACCGCAACCGGGTTCGTCACCCCGTCCCAGATGGTGGTGTCGTCTTTTTGCAGATCGGCAAAGCCGTATTCGGAAGGTTCGGTTTTGAGCAGGTAGTACATAACGACTATTTCACCACGGCGACGCGGAGACACGGAGAAAAAAGTGGCTCGCCGCAGAACCGCGCCGCCAGGGCGAACGCTTTGGACGAGACTCCCCTCGTCACTGCGGTATGCCGGAGCGCAGCGTTAGCGGAGCGGCATAAACTCCCTGAAGGTCAATACGCGTGCAGCTTTCTCGCTTCCCGCACCACGTCTTCCACCTTGGGCAGGAAGAAATGCTCCAGCGGCGGCGAGAACGGGACCGGCGTATCCAGCGACGTGATGCGCACGATCGGCCCATCAAGGTCGTCGAACGCTTCTTCATTGATGATCGCGGCGATTTCTCCCGCCAGGCCGCCCGTGCGCGTGTCCTCGTGCAACAGAATCACCTTGTTGGTCTTCTTCACCGTCTCCGCAATCGCCCGCCGGTCCAGCGGCGAGAGCGTGCGCAGGTCTAGGATTTCGATTTCAATGCCGTCTTTGGCCAGGATGTCGGCGGCTTCCTGCGCGGTATGCACCATCGCGGCATAGGTAATGATGCTCAGATCGCGTCCCGGGCGATGCAGGCGCGCCTTTCCGATCGGGACCGTGACGTCGCCTTCCGGCACTTCTTCCTTGATGCGGCGATACAGGAACTTGTGTTCCAGGAACAGCACGGGGTTGTTGTCGCGGACCGCCGACTTGATCAGTCCTTTGGCGTCCGCAGGCGTGGCCGGCGCGACGACCTTCATGCCCGGCGTGTGAACGAAGTACATCTCCGGGTTTTGCGAATGGAACGGCCCGCCGTGCACGCCGCCGCCCGCCGGCCCGCGCAGAACCAGCGGAGCCGGGGCCCCCCAGCGGTAATGCGACTTGGCCACCATGTTCACGATCTGGTTGAATGCGCAGCCGATGAAGTCCATGAACTGGAACTCGGCCACGGGCCTCATGCCGGTGAGCGCCGCGCCAAAGGCCGCGCCCACAATGGCCGATTCGGCGATGGGTGTGTCAATGACGCGTTCTGGGCCGAAGTGGTGGATAAAGCCGTCCGTCACCTTGAACGCGCCGCCATAGATGCCGATGTCTTCACCAATGCAGAAGACCGTGGGGTCCTGCTCCATCTCTTCCCAGAGTCCCTGCCGGATTGCTTCAAGATATGTCGCTTGTGCCATGGATGTCTTTGGGGCCGCGAATTGACGCAAAGACGCGAATCAACTTTCTGCCCGATTCGTGTTCATTTGCGTTGCTTTCGCGGCTACTTGAAATGAATTGCCGCTTCGCTCTCCTTCAGCTTGCCCTCAGCCCGCTTCGCCCGTTTCGGCAGGCCATACTTCGGTTTGATCTGGTGGCAGCCGTCGCAGTACACGCCTTCGGCGGCGGTATGCGGCTCGGGCATGGGCGAGTTCTCGGCAAAATCGCGGTCGGCGTCCAGCTCTTTTTCCACCTCTGCAATGAGCTTCCGGTTCTGCTCCGGCGTGAGCCATTTCTTTTCCAGCAGATATTGCTCAAAGCGGTCAATGGGGTCGCGCTTGCGCCAGAATTCGTGCATCTCTTTGGGGACATAGGCTGCGGCGTCGTGGATGGCGTGGCCTTTCATGCGCATCAGCTTGGCCTCGATCAGGGTCGGCCCTTCGCCGCGATGGGCGCGTTCCACGGCTTCATACGTCGCGTCGTAAACCTGGCAGGCGTCCGTGCCGTCAATAATCACACCCGGCATGCCATAGCCGACCGCGCGGTTCGCCAGGTCTTTTACCGCAACCTGATACTCGGTGGGAGTGGAGTAGGCCCAGAGATTGCTTTCCACAATCAGCACCAGCCCCAACTTGCGCACCGCCGCCAGATTGATGCCTTCATAACTCACGCCCGTGGACTGGCCGCCGTCGCCAATCCAGGTCAGGCATGCCAGTTCTTTCCCCTGCAGCCGCGCCCCTAATGAGACCCCGGCCATCACCGGAATCAGGTCACCCAGCATTGAAATGGGCGAGACCATCTGGCGCTTCTCAATGTCGCCGTAGTGCGACGTGCCGTCTTTGCCGTGGGTGGGCGAGCCGGATTTGGCCATGTACTGCATCATGATGTCGCGGGCGTGGAAGCCCCGCACAAGCTGCGCGCCCTGGTTGCGGATCATGGGAGCAAACCAGTCGTCCGGCCCCAGCGCATACGCCGACGCGCAGGAGCAGGCCTCCTGCCCCAGGCCGAAATACACGCCGCCCACGACCTTGCTCTGCTTGTAAAGGTTCTCCAGCGCGACCTCCATGCGCCGGTTCATCACCATCCAGCGATACAGCTCGAGATGCTGCTCCCTGCTCAGGTACTTCGATTCCCGGATGGGCGGCACGGGCGCTGAGAGCTTCCCTTTGATCTCGTAATGGACTTCGGGGCCGCTCGCGACTTCAAAGACCTCAAATTCCGGCTGCTCCAGCCGCCAGTCGGGGATGCCGTACTGGTTCACCCGGACGGTAGGAAGCTTGGCGGCGGGCTTTCCGTTGGAAGAGATGGCGGGTTTCGTGGCTTTTCCGGCGGCGTTTTTTGCTGATCTGGTTTTGGTGGCCATGCGACTTTAACAGTTTACTACCGGGAAGCTCACCTCGGAGTCGCCATCATCGGGCGCCGTCTCCAGGAGAAGCATGAATTATGGTTCTCCATGTCTCCGTGGTTGAGGATTGGCTAAGCCGCAGGCTGTTTTTCCTTCCTCGCCCGCCGCGCTTCGCACTCCCTGCGGATGGCCTCATATCGCCGTTCCAGCGCGTCCAGCTCTTCATCGGAGAGTTTCTCAATGTCTATCAGGTCGTCATTGGCGGGATGGTGCGAGCGTATGAGTTCGTCCAGCTTCAGGTGGATGGCCTTGGCGTCACGATTCTGGGTGTTCTGGATGAGGAATACCACCAGGAAGGTGACAATTGTTGTTCCGGTGTTGATGATGAGCTGCCAGGTGTTCGAATAATGGAAGTATGGCCCGCTGACCGCCCACAAAAGAAGGACTAGAGTGGCGGCAAAAAACACATACGGATGGCCGACGATCTGGGCGGTCCGGGTGGCAAAGCGGCTGAACCAGAAATTCACGGTGCTGATCCTGCTGATCTGCTCGCGCGCTTCACGAAAGCTCTTGCGGTCCTGAGCCGGCATCCGGAGGGCCCTCACTATTTACGGTTAGATGAGGCTCTTGCGCCGGAGTTTGTGCAGATCCACAAGGAGTCCTCGATCCGGACTTGTAGAAGGGTCCGAGGTGGAAACGCTCGTGCTCTCAGGCGTTGATTCGTGGCCCAACCCGCCCAGTAGCTAGGTTTTCAGTTCGACCACCGTCGCCCCGGCTCCGCCTTCGTTCTGCGGAGGCTCGGCCAGAGTGGCCACATGGGGATGGTTTTGCAGCATCTGGCGGATGGCCTTGCGCAGAATGCCCATGCCGCTGCCGTGCACAATCCGGATGCGGGGCATTCCCGCCAGAAACGCCCGGTCAAGGAATTTCTCCACCTCCTGAGTTGCCTGGTCCACGGTCTGGCCGATGACGTTGAGTTCCGTGGGCGCGTGCAGATCATCGCTCTTGAGCGAAATGGAAATCCCCCTGGCCCGCGCCGCCGCGACCGGCGTCATGCCGCTGCGAGCGAAGACTTCGGCGATGTCGGCGCGCGGGACCTTCATCTTCATCGCGCCCATCTCGACCTCAAACGTCTGCTCGTCAATCTTGCGTTTGACCAGCGCGGTCCGGCCCAGCGACTTCAGCTTCACCATGTCGCCTTCCGAAACGTGCTTCACCTCGTGCGGACGCGCATTGGGGTCCCCCTGGTCGGCGCCGGACTTATGGGCCACCACCTGTGAATCGAACTGCTCTTTGAACTCGCGGCGCAGCCGGGCAATCTTCTGCTCCGCCTGCCTGGAGAGTTTCTGCGCCGCGGCGCGCTCCTGCACGGCATTCACCGCCTCGCGCACCTGATACTCAAAATCGCGGATCAGAGATTCCAGCTTGCGTTCGAACTCGCGCGTCTTCAGGCGCTGCTCCTGCGCGCCTTCGGCTTCCAGGCGTTTCAGCTCGCGGCCCAGCTCTTCCTCGCGCTTTTGTGCCGCATGCCGTTCCCGCTCCAGGTCGCGCAGGTCGCTGTGCAGCTTGTCCAGGAATTGGGCCACGTCCTGCGTCTGCGTTCCCAGTTTTGCCCGGGCGGCATCAATGATCTGCGAGTTCAGGCCGAGACGTTGCGCAATGTTGATTCCCGCAGAAGCTCCCGGCACGCCGACCTGAAGTTCGTAGGTGGGTTGCAGGGTCTTCTCGTCAAAGCCGACGGCGGCATTCAGCACGCCGGCGGTGTTTGCGGCATAGACTTTCAGCGATGTGTGGTGCGTGGAGATGATGGTCACCGACCCGATGCGGCGGAAGTGCTCGGCGATGGCCACGGCCAGCGCGGCGCCTTCTTCGGGATCGGTGGCCGACCCCAGTTCATCCAGCAGCACCAGCGAGTGCGTGGTGGCCGTGCGCGAGATGAAATCAATGTTGGTCACGTGGGCTGAAAAAGTGGACAGGTTCTGTTCAATGGACTGGTAGTCGCCAATGTCCGCCAGGGCGGCGTCAAACACCGGCAGCCGGGCCGTGGTGGCCGGGACGGGGACCCCTGCCTGCGCCATCAGGGCCAGCAGCCCAAGGGTTTTCAGGCCCACGGTCTTGCCGCCCGTGTTGGGGCCGCTAATGATGAGCTGGCGGTGCGCCGAATCCATCTCCAGCGTCAGCGGCACCACCTTGCCGCCTTTTGTTTTCAGGTTGCGCTCCAGCAGCGGATGGCGGGCATCCCGCAGCTCCAGAAAATCTTCGGTAAGCTCCGGCCGCACGCAATCGTAGTCCAGGCCAAAGCGGGCCTTGCCGAATTGCAGCTCCACCTCGGCCATGACTTCGGTGGCCAGCGCAATGGCTTCGGACTCTTCGCCCACCTTGGCCGTCATCTCCTGAAGAATGCGCCGCACCTCAGCCTGTTCTTCTTCCAGCAGGCGCACCAGGTCGTTGTTCTGCTCAATGGTCTCCAGCGGTTCGATAAATACGGTCTGCCCGCTCGAGGAAGCTCCGTGCACCACGCCGTTCACGCGCTTGCGCTGCTCGGTTTTGACCGGAATCACAAAGCGCTCGCCGCGGATGGTGACCAGCTCTTCCTGCACCGCGCCGCCTTCGGCCAGCCGCCGCAGGTAGCCGCGCAGCGAATCCTGGATCAGCCGCTTCTGCTTCTCGACTTCCCGCCGGATCCGCCCCAGCTCCGGAGAAGCCCGGTCGTCGAGCGTGCCGTCAGGCAGTATCTTGTTGCGGAAGTAGCGCAGCAGCGGCGTGAAATCGGCAACCTGCAAGGCCAGTTCGCGCATGCCCTCCCATGCGTTCTCGCGCAGGACGGCTTCGGGCGGATGAAGGGCCATCTCGCGCCACTCGGCTGCCTTGTCCGCCACGGCCAGAATGTCGCGAATCTCGTTGATCTCCAGTTGCGCGCCGCGGATCCTTGACTTGGAGAGAAGCGCCCCGGCATCAAACAGCCCGCTGAAATCAATTCTGCCGCCGGCGGAGAGGAACCGCCGTGTTTCAGCGGCGAGCTGCTGCTGGTGGCCGATCCACGTACGGTCGCCCGAAGGCGCAAGCCGGGCCACCCGCGCCTTTCCCAGCGGCGAGCTGACATAGGCCGCCAGAAGATCGCGAAACTGGTCGAACTCCAGCACGCGGGCGGAGGAGTGTTGCAGGGAAGAAGGAACCATCAATCATGATGGT
>DATIWA010000197.1:0-2701 GCA_035465515.1 Candidatus Limnocylindrales bacterium
TGCGCCGCGGTTTCCGGGGTGATCCTGGCCACCCTGGCAAAGATCTCCCGGGCCTCCGCCTGATCTTCCGGCCGGCTGGCTGCAGCAGCCCGCGCGTTGGCCGCGATATTGGTGCTGATCCCCGCAGGGTGCACGCACGTGACCCCCACCGGACTGCCGCGGAGTTCTTCCCTCAGCGATTCGCTGAAACCCCTTACGGCATATTTGCTCGACCCGTAGGCCGTCTGCCCCGGAGGGGCTATCAGCCCGAAGACACTGGAAATGTTCACAATCCGCGCTTCTTTTTCCCGGCGAAGCAGCGGCAGAAAGAACTTGCATCCGTATAGCGTGCCCCAGAAATTGATCCCCATCAGCCAGGCAAAATCGTCGATGGTCAGCTCTTCGAACGTCCCGTGCAGCGCCACTCCCGCATTGTTCACCAGCACCGTGGCCCGGCCAAAATCCTGTTCTACCGTGCGGGCGAAGGCCTGCATCTGGCCGGCATCGGAAACATCTACGTTGTAGGTTTTTGCGTTGGCGGATCCAACCAGCGATCTTGTTTGTTCCAGCCCGGGATTGCTGACGTCAGCCAGGGCCAGCTGCGCCCCGCGCCGGGAAAATTCCTGGGCCAGCGCCCGGCCAATTCCAGAGCCGGCGCCGGTGATAACGGCCACCGAACCTTTGAGTTCACGCATGAGTAGACTCCTGCTCGCGCCGGCCCTCGCCAGCGGAAAAGCGACGGCCAGTCTAGCATAACTTCGCAAAACTGAATGACGATTCATTCTTGACAGGCGTGTCCTTGCCCTTGAGAATGTCCGTCCATGGCTGAAACCTTCAGCAGCAAGCTCGCCGGCATTACCCTGCCCGATGTAAATGGGCGCCCCGTGCGCCTGGGCTCCTTGTGGTCTGATTCTGCCGCGGTCGTTGTATTCCTGCGCCACTACGGTTGAATCTTCTGCCGTGAGCACGTCGCGCAGTTGCGCGAATACGAGGAACAATTCCGGCAGAAAGGCGCCGGCCTGGCTGCGATCGGCCTGGGTGACTCCAGCTACGCCCGCCACTTCCGCGAGCAGACCGGGATCACCTTCCCTTTGTTGATTGACGAAAAGCGCGAAGCCTATCGCGCTGTGGAACTCAGGAAGGCCAATCTCTTCCACCTTCTGCGCGGCGACAACATGCGGGCCCGCACTCGCGCCAAGGCAATCGGCGTGCGCCAGCACCGGCTGGGCAAGGACCCATTCCAGCTCGGCGGCAGTTTTGTGTTTGCCCCCGGCAATCAGGACCGCTTTGTGCACGTCAGCGAAACTTTTGGCGACAATGCGGCTCCGGCCGATCTGCTTGCCGCCCTGGGATGAAACCTGACTATTGCGAATGCCGCGGATTCCGGTTTTTTCGCGCACGCTCGCTCCCGCCTTGCTGTGACCCGCGTCACGCAGCCGCGGATAATCGAAAATCCTGCGCCTCCCGGGCTGGAAGGTTTTAAACTGATGAAAGCATATTCCGCCACGCATGGCGCTGCACACTTGATTTCATAATTCTCTCGGGGACCAGATACATGACCAAAGAAGAAATCCTCAAAAAGCACAAGCAATACCTCTTTCCGTCCATCACCACTTATTACACTGACCCGCTGGTCACCGACCACGCCAGCATGCAGCACGTGTGGGACGCGGACGGCAAGAAGTACCTGGATTTCTTCGGCGGCATCGTCACCATTTCGGTCGGTCATTGCAATCCCCGCGTCACATCCAGGATCAAGGCCCAGGTTGATAAATTGCAGCACGCCTCTACTGTGTTCCCCAATGAAGGCGTGGTGGCCCTGGCGGAGAAGCTGGCGCAGATCACTCCCGGCGAGATCAGCCAGACTTTTCCCTGCAACAGCGGCACGGAAGCCAATGAAACCGCGGTGCAATTGGCGCGCATGTACACCGGCCATTATGAAATCGTCGCTCTTCGCCACGGCTACAGCGGGCGCTCGCAGATGGCGCAGACCCTCACCGGCCACCACACATGGCGAAAATCGCTGCTTGTGGGCACTCCGGGCGTTGTGCATGCGCTCAATCCCTACTGCTATCGCTGCCCGCTGGGCAAGACCTATCCCAGTTGCGAAGTGGCCTGCGCCAAAGACGTGGAAGCGGTAATCCAGACCACCACCTCAGGCCAGATCGCGGCGTTTCTCGCCGAACCCATTCAGGGCGTCGGTGGATTCATTACACCGCCGAAGGAATATTTCAAGATCGTCTTCAAGATCGTGAAGGATTACGGCGGGCTGTTCATCTCCGACGAAGTGCAGACCGCATGGGGCCGCACCGGCAAACGCTGGTTTGGCATTGAGCAATGGGAAGTCACGCCGGACATCATCACTTCGGCAAAGGGCCTGGCCAATGGCGTCCCGGTGGGCGTGACCATGACCCGCCCGGAAATCGCCGCCAGCTTCAAGGGCCTGCAAATCTCCACTTTCGGCGGCAACCCGGTCACCTCCGTCGCCGCCAAAGCCACCATTGAGCTGATTGAAGAAGACCGTCTCATGGACAACGCCGACGTGGTCGGCCGCTACTACCGCGAAGGACTCGAGGGGCTGAAGGAAAAATTCGAACCCATCGGCGACGTGCGCGGCATGGGCCTGTTGCAGGCCCTGGAATTCGTGAAAGACCGCGCCAGCAAGGCGCCCTCGCCCGAGATGACCAACAAGTTCATGGAAGAGTGCCGCAATCGCGGCCTG
>DATIWA010000198.1:0-6332 GCA_035465515.1 Candidatus Limnocylindrales bacterium
CGGTGGCAGGGTACCTACCTGAATCCGGCAACCCTGCTCAGCCTGACCCCGCCATGAAAGAAGGCGCAGCTGTAAGGCTGCGCCCGGTTACGTGCAGGATCAGAGTTGCGGCGTGGGACTGGGTGACGGCTTTCCCTCGCCATGTTCCATGCCTTCGTGATGCTCCATGCCTTCATGATGATGTTCGTGCTTGGCGCCGGCGGCCCCGGCAGCCGGGCAGGTGTCCGATATGTGATCAATGGACGTGACCTTGAAATGGCGCTCGCCGGCTTCGCCTTTCTTGCCCTCGTGAGCCTCGCCCTTTTCGGCCTCGTGGGCCTCGCCCATCTCACCCTTGACCCAGGACCCGTGCAGGCGGACTTCGTGGCCCACATGCTTGCCCAGTTCATCTGACCCGCTGACTTCAACTTCCTTCTTGGAGCCGGGATGCTTGAGCACATAATTGCCTTCCTGGTTGGGTCCGCTCAGGCAGCCGGTAATCGCGTGCCCCTTGGCTTTCTTGGTCTTGGCGCCCTCCGTACTCTTGGGCGCGGTCTTTTCCTGGCTGCCGCCGGTTTCGGCGGTTTGCGCAAACGCCACCGTGAGCGCAAACATTGCCGCCACGGCTAAAAGTAATGTTTTCATGCTTCCTCCAGAATACGTCCTGACTTTGGCCTAACTGGATAGAAGCCAGAGAAGGAACCAGAAGTTGCCGGGCAAAAAGAAAAGAGCGCGGCCCGGAAAGGCCGCGCTCTCAACCAGAGGAGCCGGAGGAGATCACAACATCTGGTGAAACTCCCGCTGGAACTGCTTCTGCATCTGCTCCAGTTTCTTGTTCAAATCCTTGAATTGATCGTCATATTGGCGCATGGCCTTGTCGTAGTCGCCCATGCCTTTCTTGTATCCCTGCATGGCTTTTTCCAGCTGGTCTTGCAGCTTGAGGGCGGTTATCTTCCTGGTGGCGGAGTCTATTTCGGGAGCCAGAGCGTCAACGCTGTCGAGAAGCGCCTCCAGTTCCTCCGATTGCGCGAAATTCGCGGAAGAGTCCGCGGGGTTGCGCGTGGGAATCTCCAGAGTCAGGTTCTGTTCGTGCTTGTCGCGCACGATGCCGAGATTCAGCTTGCCGCCGGCGCGGTGCTTGCGGATGACGCGGGCAAAGTCCCCGCGGTCAGCGAGCTTCTCGTCACCTGCCCGTACGATCACGTCTCCGGCCTTGACGCCTGCTTTCTCCGCAGGGCTGCCTTTTTCCACCGAGCGCACCAGCACGCCTTCGCCATCCTTGACGCCGAAAAACTCACCGAGCTGCCTGGTAAGGTTCTCGGTCTGGAGGCCGACCCGTCCGGAGTCGCGGATGATGTAGATGTTTCCCGGAACATCCATTCGATTGGCAAGATCCGGCATCGCCGGCAGGGGAGGCAGCGGGGGCATGGGCGCCAACCGCGCGCCTGCCACCACTTTGCTGTGCTCCGCCAATTGAACATTCAGCTTGAGCGGATTGCCGTCACGGCTGATGCCCAGGGAGACAGTGCGTCCGGGAGGCGTTTCGCGGATCAGGCGGCGAAGCTGCGCTTCGCTCTCCACCGGCTCGCCATTGAAATCCATGATCACGTCGCCCTCCCTGATCCCGGCCTTCCCGGCGGGGGCGTCGCGGTCCACCATTGTGACCTCAACGCCGCGCTCCTCCTTCAATTTGAGCGCGGGCATGCGGTCTTTGGTCACGTCACGGATATCCACGCCGAGATAGGACCTGCCGGCGGTGGAAAGAGCATACGCTTCCGGACCGCTATTCGGTTGCGGCTGCGCGGGGCCAACGGCCTGCGACGCCGGAACAGAAAACCCAGCCAGAAGCAGCGCGGTTGCAAATGTGCGAATCATAGGTCATTCCCCAGAAATTGAGACTCTATTCCTTTGGCATTCGTTTGATCTGGATATTGCCCGTGGCCGTGTGAACGTGCAGCACCGGGCCGCCTCCATTGATGCTGCCTTCCGCGAAGGCCTCGCGCGGACCGATGGAGTTGGAGCGGGTTATCTTCAGCCCCGGAAAGTCGCTGCTGATCCCGTCTCCACGCGCCACTTCCACGGCAGCACGGACCGTCACGCCAAGACCGTCCGGCACGTACACCACAATGTCCCCGACGGAAGTTTCCAGGCGCGAATCGCTGAAATTGGCGCCGCGGGCCAGCGTGGCAATGATGGGCCCGCTGCCGGTTTCGGCATGCAATCCGGAGCGGATGGCATTGATCCTGATGCTTCCTCCTCCGCTCTCAATCTGCGCCGGGCCTTCAATCTCACTCAGATCAATGGCTCCGCCGGCAGTTTCAGCTTTAATGGGGCCGTCGCATTTCAGGACTTTGATCTGCCCGCCGCCGGTTTGCAGCGTCATCAGCCTGGCGGAACCGATATTCAGGTTGCCGCCTCCCGAGGTGGCAATCACGCGGCCGGCCGCCGAACCCACATGAATGTTGCCGCCGCCGGTAGAGACGGTAATATCGCTGCCTACCTGGCCGATATCAATGGTGCCGCCGCCGCTGGCCACGGACACCACGCCGCCGATCTTGTCGAGATGAATGTCACCGCCGCCGGTGGATGCGTCCACCCTCCCGGCGATGCCCTGGGCGCTTACGGCCCCGCCGTTGGTCTCCAGTTTCAGCAGGCTGGTATGAGCAGGGACCTGCAATTCAAAATCGATGTACCCGCGATTGCCTTCGCAATCGGCCCGCAGCAGCACCGTCTCGCCGGAGGCCACGGTGCTGAACTTCATGTGGCTGAACTCCCGGCGCGCGGCGGACTCTGAACCGGCGCGCACATGCTGCCGGACAATGTAGCTGATGTTGTTCTGCTGCCATCCATGCACGCGGATGGCCCCGGCGCTGGACCTTACCCGGACGATTTTTCCCGCCGGAAGCGTTCCCGTGACTTCCTGGACCCACTCACCGCCCGAGCGGTAAAGCTTTGTTCCGCTGTTTTGCGCGATCGCCGCCACGGTGGTGGCCAGCAGCACGGTCGCGAGTTGTAGTTGTATCTTCATAGTTGCGCTTCTTGTCTCGTCAATCCAGATGCGGCGTGCTTGCCAGGTAGCGCTGCGATTGCGTGCGAATGTACTGGTTCTGGTCGCGCTGGGCAAGCACTTCCAGCGCTTCGCGCACGCTGCTATCGGCTTTCACGGGATCCAGCAGGCTGATGGCCTCCGAGCGGACCCCGGCATTGGTATCGTGCAGCAGAGCTTCCAGCACGGCGTCGCGCACGTGGACGTCATCTTTCACATAGCCCTTCAGCCCATCCAGGGCCTTCAGGCGCACACCCGGGTTCCGGTCATAGCGCAGAGCGGAAATCAGGGCATCGCGCACTTCATTGTCCTGGGCGTTGCTCTTGAGGAGATCAATGGAATCAAGCCGCAGGTCGGAATTGCGATTGTTGCGGCTGGCCAGCAGAAGCAGCTGCTGCACCCGGGGATCATCGGTGGCGCCCACCACGGTCTGCGGTTTCAGGGTGTCATAGGTGATGCTGACCTGCCTGGAATTTGCGTCAGGAACAATGGATTCGATTCCGGCAACGTTGGCCATGGAAGGCTGCTCATGGATTACGTTTGCCACGCTGGAATCGCCGGCGGCGCGGTTTTCCATCACCCGCCAGGTGGTGAGCGTCCCGCCGGCAAAGCCCAGGATCAACAGGGCCATGGTCAGCGCCGGAGCCAGCTTGATCTGGTGCATCCATGCCGTGAAGTCGAAGATAAACATGCCGAAGAACGAGCGGTGCTGCTCGGCGTGCTCCAGGGCTTCCTGCAACTGCATGCGGCTGGCGGCAAGAAGGTTCGGGGAGACCTCCTCCACCTGCGCGGCCGATAGTTCGCCCTTGAACGCCTGCGCCTGCTCAACTTCTTTGCGGCACGCGGCGCAGGTCTCCACGTGGCGTTCAAATTCGTATCTGGCGTCGTCCGCCAGTTCGTCGTAGATATAGAAAACAACGTTTTCTCTGGTCCAATCGCATTTCATAGGCATTCCCCGAAAACTTTCATTCCTCACCGCATGGGCGCCAGCGCAGACCGCAATTTCTGCGTGGCACGAAACAAGGTGTTCTTGGCCGTTTCCTCCGTGGTATTCAGCATTTCCCCGATCGTCCGCAGGCGCAGCCCCTGGTAATGCTTCAGCTCAAAGACCATGCGCTCGCGCGGCGTGAGTTTGCCCAGGGCCACGGTGATTCTTGCTCCCAGTTCGCGGCGCATCAGGTCGCGCTCCGGATCGGCCCCCGCGCGGTCGTCGGCCACGCGGTCCAGCAGGTCCACTTCCTGGCCGTTCGCGTCCATCACCGTCCCCGAATCTTCCTTCCGGGTCTGCCTCTTACGCAGATGGTCCAGACAGAGATTGGTTACAATCCGGTAGATCCAGGTGTAGAAGGAACATTCAAAGCGGAAATTTCCAATGTGCCGGTAGGCCTTCAGGAAGGCTTCCTGATAGATGTCACGGGCGTCCGGTTCTGATCCGGTCAGGTGCAGGGCCAGGCGCAACACGGCCTGGTCATACTGGCGCACCAGTGATTCGAAAGCTGCGCGGTCTCCACGCTGGGCGGCGCGAATCAGCTCACTGTCATTTACTCGACTTAAGCTTTGACTCACCATGGCTCCCGCTGGCTGGGAGTTTCGTTTTTCACCGCTCGCGCCAACCGCCGCCGCTAGAACTGCTGTTTCGGCCGGCATGTCTTAAGTCCTGTAATCCTCTCTGCTTGCAATTACTTGGACGGACCAAACGGCAATACGTAAGCTGAGGGTATCCCATTTCCGGACACTTTTGGAAGGCGTCTCAGCAGCAATCCTAAGCCTTTGAAACACAGAGGAAAGGAGGAAGCGGAGGCGCACTCTCTTTAGCGCCTTTCTTTCCTTTCCACGTCCGCCACCCTTGCCCTCACAATCTTCCTGACCAGCGGCGCCGGCAGCGGCTTGTCGGTGGGGCATTGGATGGTGCCTTTGGATGTGGTGTAGCCCTTTAACTCGTCCTTGAAGGCCACAATCACGGAAGAGGTGGGGAACAGGCTGCAATGGTCGGAAAAAGCCGCGTACCACACCAGCACTCTCTTGTACTTGAACGCGGGCATCCGATAGCTGATGATTTCGGTAGCCTCCGGCGGCACAGCAGATCGAATCGCCGCGCGAATCTTACTCAAAGTGCCGCGGGCGGGTTCCGCGAGGCCGGCAAGGTATTCATCAACGCTTTTCGGAGCGGACCTGCTCTCAGCCCTGGGCCGGGCAGCACGTCTGGCAGGAGCGCGCCGGGCGGGTTTCCGTTTCATATGCGGGCCATGCTACCCAAAAACATACCGCTGATCAACGCCGGCGGCTGGCTGCCGCGGCAATCAGCATCATCGGCGTGAATCAGCGGTAAGGTTCTCTCTGCTCTGCCCGGGAATCAGGCTTCGATCGCCGATTCCTTTTCCACGGTCACTTTGATCTTGCTGGTGACATCGCGATGCAGCCGGATGGGCACCTCGAATTCGCCGATGGACTTCAGCGGCTCGTTGAGCTGGATCTTGCGCCGGTCAATGTTGAAACCCTGGTGTTCGAGCGCTTCCGCGATGTCGGACGAGGTGACCGAGCCGAACAGGTGGTCTTTTTCGCCGGCCTTGCGCTGGAAGCTCAGGCTGACGGCGTCAAGCTGCCTGGCCAGGGCCTCGGAATCGGCCTTTTCCACGGCCGAGCGGCGCACGGCGGACTGCTTCATCTGCTCGATGACGGCCTTGTTGGCATGGGTGGCTTCAATGGCCAGCTTGCGCGGCAGAAGGTAATTGCGGCCGTAGCCTTCGGCCACCTTCACCACGTCCCCGCGGTGGCCCAGCTTGGGAACATCTTCTTTGAGGATGACTTCCATTTCAGATCTCCAGAAATCGAATTGTTTACCGCGCCGCAAACGGCAGCAGGGCGATGTTGCGCGCCCGCTTGATGGCGGCGGTCAAGCGCCGCTGATGGGGCGTGCAGACGCCGGTGAGACGCCGGGGGACGATCTTGCCCCGCTCCGCCACGAACTGCTGAAGCAGACGCACGTCCTTGTAGTTAATGTCGTCAATCTTTTCCACGCAGAATTTGCAGACTTTCTTGCGGCGGAAAAACTTGCGGCCGCCCTCGCGGCCACCGGGGCCACGGTCACTGCGTTCCGGCCGGTCAGGCCTGCCCGCCGGGCGCGGCGCTGGTGTGGATACTTCCTGGGTTTGCTCGTCAGCCATAACTCTCCTTAAACTTTTGTCTGGATTCCGCGACTTCCTGCGCGGACCCACACGCAACAGGGCATGTGCCGTTAAAGCCCTCTACAGGCTTCCGGGCTTCAGCCCTTTGAAACAAATTGCTACGCCGTAACCGCCGAACCTTC
>DATIWA010000199.1:0-5241 GCA_035465515.1 Candidatus Limnocylindrales bacterium
CAGTCATAGGGATCCGCGATCTCAACCGGCGCGCCTTTTCCCGCTTTGCCGCTCAGCCAGAAAACCCGGCGCTTGAGCATCTCACGGACATCATCGTCGGACTGCGCGGGAAACTGGATTTTCTTGGCGGCAAAGCTGTAAAAGCGGCTGGTTACATGCACGGGCTGAAGTTTGCCGGATTTCATGAACGCGAGCTGGCCGTTATCAATAATCTTCCGGATGGCATTTACCACCAGGCCCTCGGCGTGTTCTTCCGCCAGCGACCCCAGGGCGTCCTTCATGGTCTGGGTCATGCCCACGGCAACTTCGGCGTGCCGGCCTTGCTCATCTCCCAGCAGGTCCACGCGCCCGTGCAGCACGAGCCAGTCAGACCCTGAGCCTGAGGGATGGAAAGGCCATTTGAGCTCCGTAATGGATATGGGAATCCCGGACAAAGTAACAAAATTCAAGGGATGTTTCGGCATAGTGAAAGTTCTGCTCGCTGGATTTTGTCGAATATTTTAATACGGAGCGCCGAATTCGTGGCTACAAGACAAAAGGCACGGCCGGGAAGACCGTGCCCTGGGTAAGAGTCAGCCCTGCGGCTGATCACATGAGAAGTTGCCGGGTCTGGCTGGCCAGAGGGTGCTGCATCTCCTGGATTTCATTCTTCACCTGGTTCAGCCCGTACACCATCTGTTCAAATTCCTCTGCCATGCGGCGGAAGAGCGGCGCCACCTTGGCGTATTCAAAAAATTCAAATTTTGAGACCACGTAGTAGCTCTCCTTGCCCGCCCTCACAAAATCAATGAACCCTTCCAGCCGGCTGCGGCGCAGGCGATAGCGGTTCAGGCTTTCCGGAAACATCCCGGTGAAGAACAGAGAGTAGTCGCCGATGTGTTTGCGCACCTGGCGTTCGCGGTCGAACGACGGCGCCGGGCCATAGATGGGGTCCGATTCCAGGAGCATCTCGCCCACGTCGTGAAGCGGCCGGCCATCGGCGTTCCTGATCTTGTAGAGGTTTTCCGCTTCGCAAAACTCGGTCAGCAGATTGGCTACGTAAGCATGCACCTCGGCGCTGCGTACGCCGATTTCCTCATAATTATGTTCCACCAGTTCAGTGAAAAATTGTTGCAGCGGATTCGATTCAGGTAGCATTTGTCACCTCCCCGCCGTAATAGGTTTTCATCAACGGGTCTTCCACGTCACCACCCGAAGATAAAACGCGGCAATTGGGGAACTTTGTTGTTAATTTGAGGGGTAGTATCAGCAGGTTGGTTTCCCGTTTCAAGTGTTTTTATATGTAAGCGCGCACTTTGGCAGCAGGAAGCCGCGAGTGCTAAAAGCGGTCCTTAACGCTTAGGCCCCGGCAAAGGGCCGCAGATCATTCACTTCCGGTTGGGACCGGCGGGCAGGCTTATCCTCCCAGCTGTTTCTTGACGATCTCGCTCACCGTTTTGCCTTCCACGCGCGCGCCGGTGGCCTGAAGTTTGGCCATGGCATTTTTCATTACGGTGCCCATCTCTTTGATGGTGGGCGAGCCCATCTCCGCGATGGTCGCCTTCACCGCTGCGGTGATCTCTTCTTCGCCCATGGCCTTGGGGAGATAAGCCTCAATCAGCTGGATTTCCGCGGCTTCCTTGTCGGCAAGTTCCTGGCGGCCGCCCTTCTGGAACTGCTCAATGGAATCTTTTCGCTGCTTGATCAGCGTGGCCAGCACCTGCTGCGATTCTTTTTCGTCGAGAGGCGCGCGCTTGTCTATCTCTTTGTTCTTAAGCGCCGCTTTGACCATGCGTAGCGTGGAGAGCCGCAATTCATCGCGGCTGCGCATTGCCTCAACCATGTCTTTTTGCACTTGTTCGCCGATGCTCATGCAGGCCTGCCTCAGGGAAAAGTTAACGCCCTGATTATAGAGGAAGCGGTTGCCGGCGGATGAGGAGAGCGGGTTTGATTCGCCTCCACAGGGCAAGTATTATCGGGCCAAGTCTTTTGGAGATTCCATGTCCCCGCGCGCCGTGATCCTGAACATCGCCATCATTGTCGGCATCGTGGGGATCATTGTCTACTGGATACGGCGCTTCGCCGTGTTCCTCGGCTACAGGGCCATCCGCGAGGGCGTGGAACAGATTGCCGCGCTGCTGAAGACCCGGGCCATCCGCGAAGGGAGCGACGTGGTGGTGGAGGGTTACCTGGGGTGGCTTCCCACCACGGTCCGCTTTTCCCACAAGGTGGACACGCCCGGGCTCGACATCCGGATGAGCGTGCCCGCCACGTTCAACCTGGCTTTGACGCCAAAATCGGCGACTCTCACCGGAGAAGGCCGGGTGCTCATGCGCACGGGAAGGGCACAACTGGACCGCCGCTTCAATGCGCGCACCGACCAGCCGGTGGAAGCGCGGATCTTCCTGAGCGACCCGCAAACCCTGGCCGTTCTGGAACAGCTTTGCTGCTCCAGCCAGACAGGCCTGGTCATCAAGGACCGCCTCATTGAGCTGACTGAGTTGACCATTCCGCCGTTCACCGCAAATCACGTTCTGGACCACCTGTATGGCATGTCCACCATGGCCAAGCGGATGCTGGATATGCCCGGGGCGGCCCAGATCAAAGTCCGGCCCCTGCCGCAGCGGGGCAGCACCTGGACCATCAGAGCGTCCCTGCTTTTTGGACTGGTGGCGCTGCTTGCATTGTTGTTCGCGCAGCCTTACAACCTGCCCGTCACGCCCGGAACCACAAAAAGCGTGGTTCGCGATTCAGGGGTTTTTCCGGCGGATGCTGCCTTGCTGCAGAAGCTGGGAGGGTGGCACGTGGCAAAGCCAGACGACTTCCCGGAATCGGCGGCGTTCTACATGCGCCAGCATGGATTGCATTTGTCCGGCCACATCCTGGGAGACTTTGCCGGCAGCGGCAAGTACGCGGATTCGGCCTACCTGCTGGTTGATGGCCAGGGCCATCGCAGGGTCGCCATGATGGCCGGTGGACGCGTGGCGTATGACGCCATTTTCCCCTCCGCTGATTTGATAGCGCGTATTCCCAAGGGGAGCCTGGGGAAGATAGAATGGAGCACGGCGCCTCAGTTCGACGCCGATGGCGATGCCCTACTTGTTGTCCAACACGCTGACGATCCAGCCGCAAGCCTGGTGTTGTTGAGGCACGGCGCACAGACCTATTCCGCGCGTCCCGCAGAGTTCTCCCAGATCAATCTGGGTCTCCAATAACAAACAACCCAGTCACAGGAATAAAAACATGATTCGTAAAGGACGTTTATTTACTCCCGGTCCCACCCAGCTTCTTCCTTCCGCACAGCTTGCCATGGCGGCTGCCACCATGCATCACCGTACGGCGGAGTTTCGCGCCCTCTATACCAAAGTCCTTGCGGACCTGAAAACGTTTGTGGGAACAAAGAATGACGTTGTGATGTTTACCGCCTCCGGGACCGGCGCCATGGAAGCGGCAGTGGCCAACCTGACCTCTCCCGGCGACAAGGTGCTGGTGGTCTCGGCCGGCAAATTTGGGGAACGCTGGGAAGGGCTGGCCAAAGCCTACGGCTGCGGCGTGGAAACCATCCGCGCGCCTTACGGCCAGACCGTCAGCGCGCAGCAGGTACGGGAGAAGCTGAAGCCCGAGCACAAGGCGCTCTACATTCAGGGGACTGAGAGTTCCACCGGCGTGCGGCATGACGTGGAAGGGATCGCGCGCGCGCTGAAGGGTTCCGACACGCTCCTGGTGGTTGACGCCATCACCGGCCTCGGGACAACCCGCTTCGACGTGGACGGCTGGGGGATTGACGTAATCATCGGCGGATCGCAAAAGGCGGTGATGATTCCGCCCGGGCTGGCCTATTCGGCGGTGAGCGAGCGCGCCTGGCAGCGCATGGAAACCGCGAAGAATCCACGCTACTACTTTGATCTGCGCAAAGAGCGGAAGAACGGCGCCAAGGGTGAATCGTCCTATACGCCCTCGACCGCCCTGGTGGCCGCGCTGGCCGCGGCACTGGATTACATCCGCGAGCAGGGCAGTGGCGACCTGGCGGCCGGGCGCGAACTGCTGATCAATAATGCTGAAACCGCCGCCGCCATGACCCGCGCGGCCGCAAAAGCGCTGGGCCTCAAGCTGTTTTCCGCCGATTCTCCCGGCGCGGCGCTTACCGCGGTCGCCTCCCCGGACGGCATGGATTCCAGCGACATCGTAAAGGCCTTCCGCAACCGGTTTGGCGCCGTCATCGCGAACGGGCAGGGTGAAATGAAGGGCCAGCTTTTCCGTATCGCGCACCTTGGCTATTACGACTACTTGGACACCATTGCCGCCATCGGCGCGCTGGAGCAGGTGCTGGCCGAGTTGGGACGTCCGGTGGAACTGGGCGCCGGTTTGCGCGCAGCCCAGGAAATGTACGCACAGTCATCGCAGACGATGGCTGTAGCGCGGTAGGGGGTCGTTGTGAAGATCATTGTCGCTGAGAAGGTTGCCGCCAATGCCATTCAGCTTCTGAAGGAAGAGCCTGACTGGACGATTGTGACGCCGGAGCAGATCAATGGCAGTCTGGCAGGCACTCTGCCGGATGCTGACGCATTGATTGTCCGCTCCGCGGTGGACGTAAACGCCGAGGTACTGCGCCATGCCGGCAAGCTGCGCGTGATCGGGCGCGCCGGCGTGGGTGTTGACAACATTGATCTGGAAGCCGCGACCAAGGCCGGCATCGCGGTCATGAACACCCCCGGAGCGAACGCGGTGGCCGTGGCCGAACATACCCTGGCTCTCATGCTGGCGCTGGCCCGCCACATTGGCCGGGCTGATTCCACCACGCGCGCCGGCAAGTGGGAAAAGAAGTCCCTCCAGGGCAGTGAGCTGCGGGGCAAGACCCTGGGCATCATCGGGCTGGGGCGGATTGGCATGGAAGTGGCCAGGCGGGCCCGCGCTTTCGAAATGAAGATTGTGGCGCACGACCCCTTCGTGGCCGCATCGGTGGCGCGCGAGCTGGAGATCAAGCTGGCCGATCTCGATGAAGTCTATGCCGCTGCCGACTATCTCACGCTGCACGTCGGACTGACTCCCCAGACCACCGGCATGATCAACCAGCAGTCCATCAGCAAAATGAAGAAAGGCGTTCGCCTGATCAACTGCGCGCGCGGCGAGCTCATTGATGAAGGCGCCGTGGCTGCGGCGCTGGCCAGCAAGCAGGTGGGTGGAGCCGCCCTGGACGTATTCGCCCAGGAGCCGCCTAAAAATTCACCATTGCTGGCGTAGGAAAACGTGATTGCGACACAA
>DATIWA010000200.1:0-5129 GCA_035465515.1 Candidatus Limnocylindrales bacterium
CTCAATGCTTTCTATGGAACAGCCGAGAAATCTTTCTCCCAGCCGGCGAAATTTGTCAATGGAGTCCGTGGCATAGCATAGCAAGCTGCCGGTCTGATTCTGCGTCGAACGGTCCTCCAGCAACTCGACAACTTTGGCGGCCGTGGACTCGGCCGAATCCACGATCTCCACCGCTTCAGGCACCACGCGCCGGAGCAGCGGGCGGATGAGGGGGTAGTGCGTGCAGCCGAGCACCAGAACGTCGGCCTCGCGGGCGCCGTTCTGGAAAATCTGGTCAATATAAATGTGGGCAACCTGTTCTGTCACCGGGTGCTCAACCCAGCCTTCTTCGACCAGCGGGACGAATAGAGGGCAGGCCTTTTCGGTGGCATCCAATCCGAATTTATGCAGCGCCCGCTTGTAGGCATGGCTGGCGACAGTGGCCTCGGTCGCGAGGACTGCGGCTTTCCTGCTCCTGGAGATCTGAGCGGCGCGTTGCGCTCCCGGTTCGATGACACCGACGACGGGGACCTTTACGGCGGCGCGAATTTCTTCAAGGGCCAGAGCGGTTGCAGTGTTGCAGGCCACCACCAGCATCTCAATGCCGTGTTGCTCAAGAAAATGCGCGCTGGCGATGGCGTATTTCTTCACCGTGCGGACGGATTTGGCTCCGTACGGCAAATGAGCGGTATCGCCGAAGTAGAGATAGTCGGCCCCGGGCAGGGCCTTCCGCAGTTCGTGCAGTACGGTCAGCCCTCCAAAGCCGGAGTCAAACACGCCAATGACGGGGCTCACTCGAACTCCCTTGCCAGTTCGTGCACAGCGCTGGTCTGATAGAACGACATCAAGTCGGCGTGGCCTGCCAGCGTCTCCCGCTCGTGGCCTTCCACCAGGAATTTGACCTTGTTCACGCCGGGTACGTTTGCGCTTACGGTTTCGATCAGGGAGGCCAGCGTGAGCTCTTCCGGCAGGATTCCGGAAGGATGTCCGTCAGCGAACGCCTCGGTTGTATCCACCAGCAATGTGTCATTCTTGATCAAATACACTTCCTTGATGTCCGCGCCCTTGGCCAGGGGATGCGGAGATGGCGTTTGGAGGTATTGTTCCAGCACGGCACGCAGGACGGCCCGGGCGCGCAGACCGCGATCTTCGGGAAGGAAAACATCCGCTTCGCGCCAGCGCAGCGCCTGGTCCTCGTCATACGCTACCAGCATGCGTATATGCTCCTGCCTGCCGGCCACCGGAGGTATTGCGGACGCCGTAGCAAGCTGCCGTTGCGAACCTGCCTCCTCGGCACGGCGAAGCTGAATAATGTAAATCCCCAGAATCAGGATCGCCAGCAGTAAAAACACGATTGCGAACTGGAACTGGCGGGGGATCATGGCCGGGCCTCCAGGTGAGGCCGCTCCTGGGCGATGGCCGCGGCAATGGCGGAGGCGACGGTATTCTGGAACCTGGCGCTCTCCAGGGAGCGCGGGTCGCCGGACTGGAGCGCCAGCTCCACCGCAATGGCAGGAGCCGTAATGTTATTGAGAGGCCGCAGTGGAGCCCGCAAAATGCTGGCCTGAAGGTCCTTCTTTTGCAGCTCACGGTAAACCGCTTTGGCCAATTGTCCGCTCCGGCCAAGCGAGGGGGCCTGCGCGCTGTTCCAGGGCAAAAACCTGCCTACAGGAGGCTCCTGGGAGACGAGCAGCGGCCAATAGACGCGCACTCCTTTTCCCAGAGGCCCGGCATGAAGCGCGACATAAATTGCGGAACGCTGCTCATTGGCTGCCTGCGCACGCCGGTCCAGACTGATGGCGGTATCGGAATCACGCAGCAGCCTGGAGGCAATGCCGCGTTCCTTCAGTTCATTACGCAGTTCGCGCGCCAAAGCCAGCGTGACATTTTTTTCCACGATCCTGCTGCCGAAAACCACTCCTTTATCGTCGCCGCCGTGGGCAGGATCAATCATCACCTGGAATTCCGACTGAGGGATGCCAGGCCCGGCAGGTGGCGGCAAAGGCCGCACGGACGATGTTCCGGGCGACGGGCTGGACGCCGGGCCACCGAGTTGACCGGGGCGCCGCATGGCGCAAAGCACGGGAAGCCCCAGGCCGACCGCGGTGACCAGCACCAGAATTTGTAAGTGCTTACTCCAGCGCATAAATGGTCAAGCCGCTCAGGAGCTTGGGATAGAAGTCGGTGGATTTCTGCGGCAGGACCTCGTCGGCAAAAGCGATGTCCCGAACCTGCTCGATGCGTGCCGGGTTCATCAGGAATGCAACATTGGCGCCCTGGCGGACCCAGGAGATGGCTTCGAAGGCGTCGCGCTCGTACTTGACGTGTTCCTGGTTGCGAATGGCTTCTTCCGATATTCCCAAAATGCGCTCAAGCATGAGCTTATGCAACTGCACCACATCCAGTTCCCGCTGCCCGGCGGGGATTGAATCCAGGGCTTCCAGGATGGCGCGTTTTTTTGCCCTTAGCAGGTAAGGTCCCTGGCGGGTAACAGCCACAAAAGCGGTGCCATTTTCACCCGCTTCCTGGAGCAGGGTGGTGGCGCTGCGGCTTTCGGTGCGCAAGTCGATACGATCAATATCAAAAAAGCGTTTCGCCGACTCCAGCATGTGTTCGCGGTCGAAAGCAGGCAGGCCGTGAACGATGCGATGTGTGGGCAGAATAACCAGCCCTCGGCTTTCCATGCGAACCAGCGTGGTCATTACGAATTCCCAGGGAGCACTCGGATCAGCCGCGGCGGGCTGGCCGCGACGCTCATTACGGTAGGCCAGGGAGGTCTCGTAGCGATGATGGCCATCGGCAATCAGTAGCTTTTTGCCGCGCATGAGTTCCTGCACCGCGGAGATCGTGCTCGGATTCCCGATCCGCCAGAGACGATGCAGCACTTCGTATTCGTCCAGGATGGAGACCGCCGGTTCTTCTTCCATGGAGGGCTCGAGAAGCTTTTCCAGGGCAGCTTCGGGATCGCTGTAAAGCATGAAGATCTGTCCGAAATGGGCCCGGGCCGCCCGCAGCAGGTTGAGTCGGTCAGCACGCGGCTTGGCCAGAGTTTGTTCGTGACGGTAGACAACGCCATCCGCATAGTCGTGGATTCGAGCGAGGGCAATGAGGCCCCGGCGTTCCGCGAGTTCGCGGGTTCCCGGGACGGTAAAAGTCTGAGAATAGAGGTAGAAAGAAGGCTCGGGGTCCTGCTTGAGGATGCCGCTGGAACGCCAGTCATGGAGGTACTCGGACGCCCGCGTGTACACATTGAAGGCCGAGTTGTCGGTATCGCCGCCTTTGCCCAGGATAATCCGTACCAGGTTGTGGGGGCTCAGTTCGTAATACCGCGCCTGCATCTCCGGGGTAATCTTGTCGTACGGTTGAGTGAGAACGTCCTCCAGTTTTACCTGGTCGGGATCGTAGCGAAGCGCTTTAAAGGGAAGGAGTTCTGCCATCGTCTGAATAAATGAGGACCTATTGCATTCTACCAAGGGAGTCAGAAAACCTGCGGACACCAAATTCCCATCTAAGATAATTGCCGCAGAGTGAGACATGTAAGATGCTTTCCCAGGATGCCCAAGCTCTGTCTGGTGCGGTAAGATCGGCACAAAAGAGGTCCCAATATGGCCCGCTGTGAACGGTGCGGGTTCGGAAGATCATCCCGTTCCCCGGAGATGGCTCGTACTGGATTTTTGTTTATTAAATACGTGTGTCTGCCGGCATTGGCGGTGTTCATGTGTCTGAGCATTCGCCTGAATGCCCAGGATGTGAATGTCCACATAAAACCCAAGCCTGCCGCCGAAGCTGCCAAAGAATCCGAGCCCAAAAACCTTGATGTAAGCAATGATCCCGGCTTGAAGGTAAATCACGGGAAGCCCATGCAGGTTGACGTTGACCTGGTGCTGGTCAACGTGACCGTGACCGATGACTGGAACCGCATTGTCACCGGCCTGGATAAAGACAACTTTTCCATCATGGAGGGGAATGAGCCGCAGAGGGTGCGGCACTTCTCCAGCGAAGACGCCCCGATCTCTCTCGGGGTGATTTTCGATATGAGCGGCAGCATGACCGACAAGATTGAGAAGGCGCGCGAAGCGGTCATCGAGTTTTTCAAGACGGCCAATCCGCAGGACGAGTTTTTCATGATTACGTTTAACGACCGTCCGGAGATGCGTGCTGACTTCACCAAATCCGTCGAGGACGTGCAAGGCAAGCTGGTCTACACGGTGCCGCAGGGAAGCACGGCGCTGCTGGATGCGATCTACATGGGTGTGAACAAGATGAAGGACGCTCATAACGCCAAGAAAGCCCTGCTGATCATTTCCGACGGAGGAGATAACCACAGCCGCTACACGGAGAACGAGATCAAGTCCATGGTGAAGGAGGCGGACGTGCAGATTTACGCCATCGGAATTTTCAGCATCGCCCCTTCCCAACCCGAGGAGATTGCAGGTCCCGCCCTGCTTAGCGAAGTCACGAGCGTCACCGGCGGCCGGATGTTCACCATCAGCAATCCGAATGAACTGGCCGATGTCGCCACCAAGATCGGAATCGAGCTGCGCAACCAATATGTACTCGGGTATCGTCCAACGAACAAAGCCAAGGATGGCCACTGGCGCAAGATCAAAGTCAAGCTGATTCCGCCCAAGGGGCTGCCGCATCTGAATGTTTACGCCAAGACGGGATACTATGCACCTTCGCAATAAAACAGTTGTCAGGGTCCTTCTAGTCGCATCGCTGGCAACGATGACCGCATTTCCTCTGCGTGCGCAAAGCCAGACACAAACAGCCCAATCGAGCCAACACCAGGTGCAGCCGACGCCGCTGCCCCCGGATGTTGATCCTAACGATCCAGCGGTTCCCGTCTGGGCGCGTCCGGCTAAACCGGCACAGCCGGCAGCTGAAACCAATGCTCCAGAGGGTCCGGGGAGCGTTCCCGCGGGCACGGCCACCTCCAAACTCCCCCCTGATCTCCAGCCTTCGACTGAGACGGGCACAGTTGGAGAGGTCACAAAAGGGGACAAGGGCTTTGTTTACCGCAAGCGCGTTGACGAAGTGACGCTTCAGGCCACCGTGGTGGACACCAAGCGGCATATCGTGACCGACCTCTCTCCCCGTGATTTCACGGTGTTTGAAGACGGCCAGCCACAGCAGATCACCCATTTCAG
>DATIWA010000201.1:0-4068 GCA_035465515.1 Candidatus Limnocylindrales bacterium
ATAGAACGTTACCTGTCCGCCCAGGGCGGTGCTCAGGCCGGGAATGAAATGGAAATCATGGTCGTACCCCACGGTATAGGCCTGCACGCGCGCCAGAAACCGTTCTTCGAATCCGGGCGGTTCCGGCTGCTTGCCCAGTAAAAGGTCCGTGCTGCGGTCCACGTTCTCGATGCGTCCCCACACGTTGTTGCTGCCGGCAAAGCGCAGCGTGGATTCCGCCAGGTATCCGTTGAAGTTTTCGCCGGAATCGAGAGCGTGGTTGCGTCCCCATAGCAGCATGCTGGCCCAGCTTCCGTGATGGAGCGGGCGATGATAGATGACTGATGCCGTCATGCGCTGCACATCGCCTGCCGGATGCAGGCTTTCCGGACTGGTGAGATGCGCGAATGAATATTGCGCGCTCCAGTTCTGTCCCGGCTGAAGGGTAAGCCGCGTGGACCAGGAGTCAATTTTGCCGGAATCGAGGTTCCAGCGGGACTCGTCCGGTTCGCGCCCATGAAATCCCGAGGCTTCGATGCGAGCAGATTTGTATGTCAGGCCGCCGGTAATCACGTCATTGGCAATGTGCGTGGAATCCTCCAGGTGGTGGCCCAGCGGGGCGAGCGGGTTTTCCGACGCAGAAGCGCGATGCGGATAGGCAGCCGGGCCCATGGCGGGATCGCCCACCGGGGCCGCGTAGAAGGAGAGCAGCGCATTGCGGCCCAGCTTCAAGTCGTAGAGCGCGGCAATCTCCATGAGGAAGTCGTGCGGATGCTGGCCGTCATTGATTGGACGGCCGAAAGCGGTTTCACCCTCCTGGAACAGCTCAGGATAAAAGCGCTGGGTGACCGTCGCCGGCTCAAGGCTCACCATGGTTCGCAAGGTAAGCTGTCCGGGACCGGCGTCTCGCTGCGCCATGGGCATGAACCAGTTGGTGGAGAATACCTTGTCGTATCCGCGCGGGCCGCTTTGTTGCGTGGCGTTCAGGAACGCTTCGCCATGAAACATGAACCGCCACTCGCCTTTTTCGCCCATGATCATGGGCGCCTGCGTGGAATTGGGTTCCGCGCTGGTGCCCGGCGTCCTGTGGTGAAGAATTTCCTCAATCAGGGTTTCCGGCTGCATCCCTCCATGACCCATTCCAGGCAGAGGCGGCATGGGGTTTTGCGCTTCAGACATGGCTGGTTTCATGGAGGAAGAGCCATGCTGGTGATGGGAGGCCTGCTGCGCGGCGGAAGCTGCCATCGCGATGAATAACCAGAAATAAAGAACACGCAACTGATTCATAAGTCCATTCCGGGAAAATTTCGAAACTGGTTCGCGCCGGCTGGCTGCTAATGGGAAGCTCGCACCGGCAGAAATGCACCGGTCATGGAGAATCAGATGCGAAGGATGCGGTGTCCCGGAGGGGCCTGCGAGTGCGGGCTTATGATGCCAGGGCTGCTGTCATTGCGGCCCGAAAGGATAGGCACGCTGGTTTGCATCCATAAAGCAAAGAAGGTAAATGAAGGTTCGTATCGCGCTGAGAGCGCGGCTTTGGCCACGCGTCCGGCCAGGCAGCACTTTTTTGCCGGGTGAGGCGCAACCGGCGCCGGCGAATGCTGGTGGCAATCGCTGCGCGGCGGCCCGGAAGTGAGGGCAAGGGTTACGGAGACCGTCGCAGCCGAGCAGATGACGGGCGAAATGGCTGCCATCGCAAGTGCAACGGCAATCAGCCTGAACATCGTGCTTTCCCGCCTTGGCATCAATGCAGGCATGGGTCCTGCGCGGATCGCGGATTCACGAATTCAATGATAAACGATAAATGAATCCCCGATTTGTCGTGACCGAACCATCCTGGCAAAGTCTTATCAGCACTATACTGGTTGCAGTTTGTGAGCGTCCGAGGAGGCCCCGCTTGTTCCGCAAAAACCGGGTGGTAAAGCATGTATTCGTGACGTTGCTTGTCTTGATAGCTGCTGTATGCGCCGTCGCCCAGAGGCAGAACCAGGCTCCCCTTACCCTGACTTTTCAGGACGCTCTGGCCCGCGCCCGCACCAATAGTGTGCAATTTCAGAGCGCTCTGACCGCGCAGGGTCTGGCGCATGAAGACAAAGTACAGGCCCGGGCCGCTTTGCTGCCCAGCGTGAATTATGACAACGCGTTTATCTACACGCAGGGGACGGGAGGCAGCGCGTTGACCGGCGCCAACCAGGAGCCCGGACTGGCCGCGCCGCGATTCATCGCAGCCAACGCGGTCCATGAGTATTTAAGCCAGGGGGACGTGCACCAGACGTTGGGGTTTGCCGAAGTTTCAGATTACCGCCGGGCGCGCGCCCTGGAGTCCGTGGCGCAGGCCAAAGCTGAAATCGCCGCGCGCGGGCTGGTGGTGACCCTGGTGCAGAGCTACTACGGGCTGATCTCGGCGCAGCGCAAATACGCTACGGTCCAGCAGGCGGCGGCGGAAGCCGAGCGGTTCCTGAACCTCAGCCGCAAACTGGAGAATGGCGGCGAGGTGGCCCATTCCGATGTGATCAAAGCCCAGATTCAATTCAATGATCGTCAACGCGACCTGCGCGAGGCCCAGCTTGCCATGGACAAAGCCAGGCTGGATCTGGCCGTTCTGATGTTCCCGGATTTCAATGAGAACTTCACCGTGGTGGACGATACGCAACTGGCCCCGCCCTTGCAGAGCTTTGAAGAGTTTGCCAAGGCGGCCGCGGCCAGGAACGCGGACGTGCGGGCGTCGCGCGCGGCATTCCAGGCCGCCGGATACCAGGTGTCCTCGGCGCGCGGCGGCTACCTTCCCAGTCTTTCGCTGGATTATTTTTACGGTATTGACGCGGCGCAGTTTGCCGCGCACACGCCGGCAGGCGCCCGCAACCTGGGCTATGCGGCCTCGGCCACTCTCAGCATTCCGGTATGGAACTGGGGCGCGACCCATAGCAAGGTGGTGCAAGCCGGCTTGCAGCGCCGGCAGGCGGAGCGCGAACTCCTGCAAACGCAGCGCAAGCTGAGGGCTGATATGCGTACGCTGTACGCGGAGGCGGAGGCGGCACGCTCGGAACTTGAATTGCTGAAGGAGTCGGCTGAGCTTGCCGCGGAAGGCCTGCGGCTGACCAATTTGCGTTATCAGGGCGGCGAAGCTACGGTCCTGGAGGTCGTGGACGCGCAGAACACCCTTACCCAGGCCCGCAATGCTTATAGTGACGGCGAAGTTCGTTATCGCACCGCGCTGGCGAACCTGCAAACCCTAACAGGTACAATGTAAACGTCACTCCTCTATGGTCACCAGAAGCATGGTTCGCGCAGCAGGCCTGATCGTCCTTCTCGGCGCGGTGTGTCTGCTTTGGTTCGGGTGCGGGCAGGGCGAGAAGCAGGGCCAGCCGGTGGTTTCGGTGCAGGCCGCTCCTGCGCTCAAGGCGGACATCTCCCGCGTAGTCAGCGCCGAGGCAGTTATTTTTCCCATCGAGCAGTCAGCGATCACGCCCAAGATCAGCGCACCGGTGAAGAAGTTCTACGTCACCCGGGGCCAGAAGGTACGCAAAGGCCAGTTGCTGGCGGTACTGGAGAATCGTGATCTCTCCGCCGTTGCCATGGACAACAAGGGGGCCTTTGAACAGGCGCAGGCCGCATACACCACCAGTGTGAACGCAACCGTGCCGGAAGAAACCCAGAAAGCCGAGCTGGATGTGCAGACGGCGAAGGAACAACTGGACGCGCAACAGAAGCTCTATGCCAGCCGGGAAGATCTGTTCAAGCAGGGTGCGCTGCCTCGCAAGGACCTGGATGCCGCCGCAGTGGCCCTGGCGCAGGCCAAAAGCGCCTACAACATCGCCAGGAAGCATCTTGATGCCCTGAACGCGACGGGCAGGCAGCAGGAGCTTAAGTCGGCAAGCGGACAGCTCACGTCGGCGAAAGGCAAACTGATGGCATCCCAGGCGCAGTTGAGCTATTCGGAGATCCGCAGTCCGATTGATGGATACGTCACCGACCGGCCGCTCTATCCCGGTGAAATGGCGTCAACGTCAATGCCCCTGCTGACGGTGATGGACATCTCCAGAGTGCTGGCCAAGGCGCACATACCGCAGTCAGACGCGCAGCTTCTGC